>CADDZG010000006.1 GCA_902812355.1 Actinomycetota bacterium
GGCTCCCTCTCCGCCCGCGGCCCCCGCCCACCGCCCGTCGCTCGCCCTGCGCGTGCTGCCCTGGGCTCTGCTGGTCGTCGCGGTCGCGGCGGCGGTCGTCTTCGCCCTGATGTGGTGGAACCTGCAGCGCCAGCAGGCGACGCGCGATGCGGTGCGGGCCAGCGCGACGCACGCGGCCGAAGCCCTCACGCGCTTCTCCTACCGCACGATCCGCAACGACGTCGCCGACATCAGGTCCCTCGCCACCGGCGACTTCGCGGACCAGGTCGACCAGCTCTTCTCGGCCAGGACGATCGAGCAGATCCGCAAGGCCAAGGCGCGCAGCACGTCGAAGGTGCGCTCGGTGTTCGTCGAGTCGATCGCCGGGGACACGGCCAGCACATTCGCCGTGGTCCAGGAGACGATCCGCAACAAGCTGTCGGGTGCACCCCAGACGCAGACGGTGCGTCTCGAGATCGACCTCGTGCGCACCACCGGAGGCTGGAAGGTGGACCAGGTCACCCTGTTCCAGGTCCCGGCCCAGGGAGGAGGTTTGCCCTGATCCAGGCGTGCCTCAACGGCAACCGCAGGGCCGAGGAGCATCCGGCGGTACCGCTGAGCCCGGACGAGCTCGCGACCGAGGCGCGGGCCGCCGTGGCCGCGGGAGCAGCCGCGCTGCATCTGCATCCGCGCTCTGCCGAAGGAGCCGAGAGCCTCGCACCCGGACCGGTAGCGGCGGCCCTGCGTGCGGTGCGCGACGCGTGTCCGGGGGTGCTCGTGTCGTTGTCGACCGGCTACTGGATCTGCGGCGGCCGCGCGGCGCGCCTCGAGGCCGTGGCGTCGTGGACCGAGCGTCCGGACCTCGCCTCGGTCAACCTCTCGGAGCCGGGGGCGGAGGAGCTCGTAGGGATCCTCACCGACCTCGGCGTGGGGGTCGAGGCGGGGGTGGCGAGCATCGCCGATGCCCGCCTGCTGATCGGGTCTGGGCTCGCCTAGCGCTGCGTGCGGGTCCTGGTCGAGCCCGACGATCCGGCCCCCGAGCAGGCGGTACGGCGCGCCGCGGCGATAGATGCGCTCGTGGCGCACCATGCACCCGAGCTTCCCCGCCTGCACCACGGCTACGGAGCCGCCACCTGGGCCGTGCTCGAGGCCGCGCTGGCGGCCGGGCACGACGTCCGGGTCGGGCTCGAGGACACCCTCGTGCTGCCCGACGGCAGCCCGGCGCGCGACAACGCCGACCTCGTCGCCACCGCGGCGGCGCTGGCGGCACGTACGCGCGGCACGCCGGCGGGCTGAGGCGAGTTGGTCAGCGGATCTCGTTGACGAGCTCGCCGATTCCTTCGACCGCGCTGACGAGGGTTTGGCCGGGCGCGAGGAAACGCGGCGGACGGCGGGCCTCGCCGATCCCGCCCGGGGTCCCGGTGGCGATCAGGTCGCCGGGCTCGAGCGTGACTATGCGGCTCACGTACTCCACGATCGTCGCGGGGTCGAACAGCAGCTCGCTCGTGCGGGCGCGCTGCATCACCTCGCCGTCGACGCTGCAACGTACCTCGAGGTCGGCGGCATGGTCGACCTCGTCCGGGGTGACGAGCACCGGGCCCACCGGCGTGCACCCTTCGAAGGTCTTGCCCTGCAACCATTGCAGGGTGCGCCGCTGCCAGTCGCGCATCGACACGTCGTTGATCACCGTGTAGCCGGCGATGTGATCGGGCGCTGCGGCCGCGTCGACCCGCCGGGCCGGGCTGCCGATGACGAAGGCGAGCTCGACCTCCCAGTCGACCGCGTCGGACTCCTTGGGCAGCGTTATCGGATCGCGCGGCCCGGTGAGGGCCGCGGCGTACTTGGCGAACAGCGTCGGGTGGGTCGGGACCTGTCTGCCCGTCTCCCGGATGTGAGGCTCGTAGTTGAGGCCGAGGCACACGATCTTGCCGGGGCGCAGCACCGGAGGGCCGAGGTCCGCGCCGGACGCGGCGACCGCTCCGACCTCGGCGGCTCCTCCGGCGGCCAGGAGCGCACCGACGTCGGGCGCGTCCAGGAGAACGAACCTGTCGCCCTCGAGCCGCGCCGCGTGCGTCCCTCGTTCGGTCCTCACCGTCGCGAAGCGCATCGCACCTCCGATCTCGCCGACACCGAGAGACTATGGCCCAGCTTCGGGGAGCCGGATGCGACACTGTCGCGGCGCGACCGGCGCGGCGCGACCGACCTGGAGGATCCATGACCGAGCGACGGACCAAGATCGTTGCCACCCTGGGACCGGCCAGCAGCAGGCCCGAGCGCGTGGCCGAGTTGCTTGCCGCCGGAGCCGACGTCGCCCGCCTCAACCTGTCCCACGGCGATCTCGCCGACCACGCCGAAGCGATCGCCTGCGTACGCGACCGGGCGAGCGCGTTGGGCAGGGCATGCGGGGTGCTGGTAGATCTCCCCGGCCCCAAGCTGCGCACGGGCGATCTCGCCGAGGACTACGTCGTTCTGCAGCCGGGCCGGCGCTTCATCCTCACCCGCGACCCGGTGCCGGGGGACGAACAACGTGTGTCGACCACGGTTCCCGGCCTCGCCGACCTCGTGGGGACCGGCGACGAGATCTTCCTGTCCGACGGTGAGATCGTGCTGCGGGTGATCGAGGTGAGCGACGGGGACGTCGTCACCGAGGTGATGCGCGGAGGCACCCTGCGCTCCCGCAAGGGTATGCATGTGCCCGGTGCCGAGCTCCGCTTCGAGGCCTTCACCCCGGCCGATCGCAGCGCGCTGGCGTGGGCGCTCGACAACCGCGCCGACCTCGTAGCGATCTCATTCGTGCGCAACGCCGCCGACGTCCATCGCGCGCGCGATGCGCTGCCGCAGGATGGTCATCGCCCCCTGCTGGTGGCCAAGATCGAGACCCGCTCGGCGCTCGACGACCTCGATGCGATCGTCGCCGCCGCCGACGTAGTCATGGTCGCCCGCGGCGACCTCGGGATCCAGGTTCCACTGCAGCGTGTCCCGCTCCTGCAGAAGGAGATCATCTCGGTGTGCAACGGCACCGGCACGCCGGTGATCACGGCCACCGAGATGCTCGAATCGATGGTGCATTCGCCCCTGCCCACGCGGGCCGAAGCCGCTGACGTCGCCAATGCGGTGCTCGACGGCACCGACGCGCTGATGCTGTCCGAGGAGACCGCGGTCGGCGATTTCCCGGTGGAGAGCGTGGCCACGATGGCCGCCCTCGCCGAAGCGGCGGAGTCCGCAGCCCCCGCATACGCCGAGATCCTCGAACCCGAGGGTGCAGACGACCCGGTGTCGTGGGCCGTCGCCCACGCCGCGGTGCAGGCGGCAGAGGACCTCGCGGTGGCGGCGATCCTGTGTCCCACCCAGACCGGCGCCACCGCCCGCAGGGTGGCGGCGTTCCGTCCCTCGATGCCGATCCTCGCCCCGTCGCCCCGCCCTGAGACGATCGGGGGCCTGACCGTCAGCTGGGGCGTGACGCCGTTGCCGGTCGAGGAGCTGCCGGCGGCCGCGTCGATAGCCGAGGAGTGCGAGCGTGCGGTGTCGGCCGCCCTTGGCGTTGGTCTCGTAACCTCGGGGGACCTCGTCACGGTGGTCGCCGGGACCCCGGGGCCGCGCGCCGGGCGCACCGACTTCGTGCGCGTGGTACGCGCCTAGTCGAGGGGGCGGCGCGCTCCCGAGCCGGGAGCCGGGGCTCCGAGCAGGACCGTGATGAAGACCACGAAGGCGAGCGCGTGGGCGACCGTGCACCACAGGCAGATCGAGCCGATAAGGAACAGCTCGGCATAGACGAGGTACACCACCATGCCCATGCCCCCGAGGCCGCACACCCACCGCAGAGCGGCGAGCCAGGGCGACGGATCGTTCCACAGACGCCGCAGCGCCAGCAGCGCCATGAGCGCGAACCACGCCAGCCCGAGCACGGCTACCGGCACCCCGGCGACCACAGACTGCGCGCTGGTCGTGACCTTCTCGCAGTTGACCAGGCCGCTCGCGCTACAGGCCAGCACGCGGGGGCTGGTGTAGTGGGCGAAGGTGAGATAGCCCGAGACGCCGATGCCGGCCACCGCCGCGGCGAGAGAGGCTATGCGCCAGCCCGCGGTTCCGCCGCCGGCGACGGGGGCCTCCAGCGAGCTGCGGGCCTCCGCCACGGAGCTCAGCTCCCGCCCAGCACCCGCTCGGCGGCACGCACGCCGTCGGAGTTGCACACGGAGCCCGGGCGGCCGCCCGTCGTGCGGCAGATCGCTGCGGTCATCAGGTTGGCGGTACCGTCCACCGCTCGCGCCACCTGACTCGATGGGTTGTCGAGCTGGGACGCGATCTGCTTCCAGTCGAGCCCCTGGAGGACGCCGGGGTTGAAGCTCGCACCGGAGATCACGTAGCGGTTGCCGATGTCCATGAAGGGGAACGACTGCGATGGGTCGAGCGTGCGGAACAGCTTCAGCTGCTGGGGGCTCGGCTGCTCGAGCCTGTTGTAGCCGGTAGCCGTGCGTCGGTTGCCGAACATCTCCACTCCGTCGAAGGACACGAAGCGGCTGGTGAAGCGGGAGCCCACGAAGGAGAACGTGTGGGTGCCCGGATACACGTCGCTGGTCGACGAACGGGTGAGCTTGAGGTCCTGGAAGGTGCCGAAGCGGCTCAGGGCCACGACCATGCTCCAGCGTTCGGCCGCGCAGTAGGGGCAGTACTCGCCCCCGATGTAGAGCACCCCAGGCTTGCCGTCGACCTCGTAGGGGGGCAAGGACCCGCTCGCCTTCTTGGGCGGCGATATCCCCTGGGGCACCCCCACCGAGTCCAGCGTCGACGGCGACACCGACGTCGCCGCGTGCACGACCTCGGGAGGTGCCGCGGTCGTGCCGCCGCTTCCCTTGGAGCCCCCCGAGCCGCCGGTGAGCGCGACCGCAGCGATCACCGCGATCACCACCACGACGACGGCGATCACGATGTAGGCGAAACGACGGTCCGTCCCCCTGCGGGCCGCGGCCCTGCGGTTGCGGGCGCGCGCAGCGCGCCCGGAGGACACCTGCTCCCGGCGTCCGACGCGAGAACCTCTCCGCTCGCCGGCCATGTCCGTACCCTAGGCCATCGGCGGCCTAGCCCGCACGCTTCCGACGCCGGCGCGTCCTCCCCTCGAGGAAGATCAGCACCGCGAGGACCGCGACCACGAGGGCGGCCAGAGCAGCCTCGGCATATGCGACCGGGCTTGCTCCCGGCCGGGCAAGTGGTGGCCCACCGACCGCGTAGTAGCCGAGACGGGTGGTACGCAGGCTCACCTGCTGCTGCACGCCGAGGTCGTGCCCCCCAACCGGCTGCCAGCGCGAGCGATCGTGCGCGTACAGCATCACGTGACGGGCTCCCGGCTTGCTCGCCTCGACCGGGTAGACGAGGTGCAACGTCATCCCGGGTCGTGCGAACCGCGCCAGGAGGTCGCCCCCCGGCAGGTAGCGGGCCACGACCCGATATACGTTGCCGTCCACGGCGAGGTTTCCCCCCGGCTCCGGGAAGCCGCTCGGCGCCAGCGGCTGGACGTGGATCTCGAGCCGTTGCTGACCCGGTCGTGGGGGCACCGCGCCGGGACCGAGCAGGATGTATACCTGTTGGTCCTTGGTCGAAAAGGCGTAGACGCGGCTCTTCCCCCGGCCGAGGCGGACGGTGAAGGTGCCCGCGTAGGGGCGCTTGCTCGGCGCCATCCCCGGGGGCGTCTGGACGTAGTGGTAGGAGGGCGGCGGGGCCAACCCGTCGAGCAACAGGAGGCGCTGCGACCCGAGAGAGCCGGTAACGATGACGCCGCAGACGTAAGCGATAGCCGAGGCCGCGCCGGTAAGCGCCAGCGTTCGCCGGCTCATGGCATCGGCTCGAGGACCCGCACGCTGTGGGTCGCGAAACGCGGCGGCCACACGATCACACGGTGCCGGGGAGCGATCCACTCCCAGATCACGCTGCGGGCGCGGCGGTTGTCCATCCCTCCCGTGCCCGGGCCGAAGCGGAGACCGCTCCCGTTGGGCAGGGATCCCACCGGGAGGTCGATCCGGCGCGCCGCCCGGGCCACGGCGGCGGGATCCGTGCCCCGGGCACGCGGCAGGACGTCGTGCAGTAACGCCCACGCCCCCGCGAAGCCGGCCAGGGCAGGCGCGTCCATGTAGCCGCCGTAGCGACGCTCGTAGAGCTCCCGACCCTCGCGCAACGCGGCACGCGCCTCCGGCGCCAGCGCGGATGGGGGCAGCGACCATGCATCCGGCTTGTCGGAAGCGAACAGCCCCACGGCTTCGCGCCCCAGGGCGCGCCCGAACGCCGGCATGCAGTACGACGACGACGTGCCGATCGCCGTGAGCAACCGGACGTGCTCGGCGACCAGGGCGCGGCGCAGCGCGACGCCGTCGCGCAGGTAAGCGGCGGCGAACACGACGTTCGCTCCGGAGCGGCGGATCTGCAGCGCGAGCAGCCGCGGCGACAGCCGCCGGGGGTCGTAGGGGAAGCGGCCGGCGACGGGGACGCCCGAGCGGTGCAAGCGGGCCAGCGCTCCGCGCGCCACCGACCGGCCGTACACGTCGTCGACGTACGCGACCGCTACGCGCATGCGGGACGGAGAGATATGCCGCAGGGCCGCGTACCTGCCGGTGACGAAGTCGATCGCGGCCCGACCCAGGGTCATACCCGTGGGAGCGACGCGGAAAGCGAGACGGCCCCGTTCGTGCGCCCCTCGCACCGCGCTGTCCATGCCCGGCTCGCCGACCGCTCCGTTCTCCCAGAAGAGCATCCCGGAGGCCGCGGTGAGGCGCGCCGCCGGGACCGAGATCGTGCTGCCGTAGCTCCCGAGCACGATGCGCACCCCCCGGCTGCGCAGATCGCTCACCGCGGCGGGCACGGCCGCCGCGCCAGGCACGTTCACCGGCACCAGCGCCACCCGCCGGCCGTCGACCCCTCCGTGGCGGTTGACGAGCTCCACCGCCGTGCGTACGCCACGGTACTCGGAGACGCCGCCCGGACCCTGAGAGCCCGACAACGGATAGACGGCCCCGATCCGCAGGGCATCGGGCCGGTCGCCCATGCAACCCGCCGCCGTGGCCAGCAGGAGCGCGCACGCCGCCGCCGTGGCCAGCCGCCTCACGGGCGCATCACCACCAGGAGGTTCGCGAGCCCGTGGGTCACGGCCGGCACGATCCACGTACCCGAGACCCGGCGTTGCCAGCCGAACAGCAGCCCGGCCCCGAGATCGACCGGCAGAGCGGCCCAGCCGTAGAGGGGCACGTGGACGGCTGCGAAGGCGGCGGCCGTCGCGACCACCGCCACCGCATCCCCAGCTCGCCGGCACACGAGATCGAACAGCGGCCCGCGGAAGAACGCCTCCTCGGCGACGGCGGCGAGCGCGTTCAGCGCGGGCACTACCGTGGGCACCGCGAGAGCGGGTGCGGGGCTGATCGTTGCGGCGGCCGTCACCGCGACGATGCCCGTCGCGGCCGCTGCGGCGACGCGGGCCGGGGACGAGGGCTCCCGGCGCGCGGCGATCGCCGACACGGCGGCAAGCGCAGCCAGCAGCAGCGCCAGGGCGAGGTAGGGATGGGGGGCGCGCTCGGCGATCCCGCGCAGCGCGAGCAGCACGCTGCCGAGGGCCACGCACAGGACCGGGCCGGAGCGCACAACGCCGATCGCGCGCGTCATCGCGGCTTCACCTGGAACGCGACCTGCGACACGATGCGCGGATCCCATGGGAGGTGATCGTTGGCCACGAACTCGGCCCGCAGGGTGTGGGTGCCGGGGCCCACCCGGACCGTGTCCGACAGCTTGTAGTTCATCGACACGATGCGCCCATCCACGTACAGGTGGATGTGGCCCTCGTGCGGGTCGAGGTTCGTCGACGTCGGCCGAACGATGTGAGCGTTACGCAACGACAGCCTGACGTGAACCAGTCTGCTGTGAACAATCTGGCCATTGTGAGGAGACACGATCCGCAGATGCGCGGGGCTGCTAGGCCGCGAAGCGGTCGGCTGCGGTGCGCTGCTACCGGCCGACGTCCCCCCGCACGCAGATGTCGCCAGCGCACACGCCATGATCGCCGCGCCGAGCATTCCACTTCTCTCATGTGATGCCATGGTGCTTCAGCTCCCTTCGATCCGTGTGGTGAAGCGCGCGGTCACGGCCCCGCGATCGCTGCGGCCCGTGAAGTGGAAGGTCCAACGCCCCGGCCCCAGGCGCGTCGTGGCCACGAGATGGCCGGCGGAGAAGCGGCGCAGATGCAAGGAGATACGCCCCTGCGGACCGACGGCTCGGGCCCGAGGCTGTCGCACGGGCAGCTCCTTGCCGGCAGGGGTGAAGAACGTGAAGTGCACGTTGTTGATGCCGGGACGCCCGGGATCGACGTAAGCCTGCATCTCTCCCTGGGCGAGGTGCACCGTGTACACCGTCGGCTGACCGGGAACCCGCGACACGGTCACGCGCTCGGGCGGCGCCGGCACGCGCAGGCGCAGATGGATGTCGGCACCGGTGCTAGCGGTCTGCACGAGGACGTCGGCGTTCCACGGTCCCGGTGCGGACAGGGCGGTGCCGCGCCCGACCCACGCCCCGCCTCGGGGACGCAGAGCCACCTCGGACGCCCCGAGGGAGGGGAAGCGTGGGGAAGCAAGCTGCAGGCGCACGTAGCGAGCTCGCACCGGACGGTTGGTCCGATAGCGCCGCACCGTCACGAGGAAGCTGTTGACGCCGGGCCGGCCGGGGATGACCCTGAGGTGCGCCTCCAGCGTAAGACCTGCGTCGTGCCCCGAGGCGGTGACGGCCTCGGGCGCCCGCGCCGCGGTCGCGGCGATATCGACCGGGGGTACGAGCTGGGACAGGACCGCGGCGGCAACGAGGATGGCGGCCCCGAGCGATACCTCCCCCGCCAGCGCCCGCCGCGGGAAGTCGCCCTCCCCGGGGCGCCGGAGATGGACGTAGCGATTCACCGCCCCGAGGCCGGCGAGAGGGATCAGCAGCGCGGCCTTGGCAACCACCGTCCATCCGTAAGCGGTGCGGAACAGCGCGGGCCATTGCGACAGGCCCCCAAGCTCTTGGAAGGCGCGCACCACGCCGGATGCCACCACCACCCCGAGGGCGAAGCCCGCAAGCGTCGAGAAGCGGCCCACCGTCCCACGCGTCAGCCTGGGGCCCGGCACTACAGAGCGCACCACCAGCCATGCCAGGCCTCCCACCCATGCGCTCACCGCCGCCACGTGCAGAGCCTGCAGTCCGATCGCCACCGCAGCCGGGGATACCGCAGCCGCGTGACCTGCGAGGGCGTGCAGCGCGATCGCGGCCAGTGCGCCGGCGAGCGTCAGCAGCGCCGCGCGCCTGGCGTGTAGCCGCGAGTACAACGCGGCCCCGATCGCCGCGGCCACCAGCCCCGTGCCCTGCTCCAACACCGCCCGGCCGGCGGGGCTGCGGAACAGCGCCGCCGGCCCGGCGCCCGCGCTGGTGGCCTCGGCGACAACCGTCACGATCCAACCGACCACGGCGGCCGCGGCCGCGATCCCGAGTCCGAGCCGGGAGGGGGGCTCGGCGTCGTCGAAGACCCACAGGCGGAGGGCGGTGCCCCCAACGAGCCCCGCGAGGCCGCAGTACAGCAACCACCTCCCCACCGTGTCGAGGAGCGACGCTCCCCCCGCCGCGGCGGTCGGCGAGCCGGCGGTGCCGACGCGTGCGGGTGGAGGAGCTGCAGCACCCACGGCGAAAGTGAAGGTCCCCGCGGTGACGTGGCCATCGACCGCCGAAACCGTCCGCCACTGCACCGTGTACACGCCCCGGCCGCCACCTCGCCGCAGAGGGACCCGCAGGGTCGAGGGCCGGCCGGGCACCGGTCGGGCGGGTCCCGACAGCTTCATCCTGCCGGGCCCGATCACCGTCACCGCGGAGAGGTCGGGGTCGGGTCGTTCGGTGAACGTGAGCGACACCGCCGCGGGTTCTCGCTGCACGGAGCTTCCGTCCCTCGGGCTCGACGATCGCAGCAGCGCGTGCGCGTCCGCGGGGGTGGCCCGGCAGAGCCAGACCACCCCCGCAGCGATCAGCAACGCGCCGACGAGGCGCGCCGTCGGCGAGCTCACGCCCGGCGCAGCCTCCACATGCCGGCCACGAGAGCCGCGATGGCGACCACCAGGGCGGCGACGGCGATCCACAGCGCACGATCGGCACCCGAGGCTGCCGCCGAGGCTTGCCGTGCGTTGTGCTGCGTCACGACCGCGACGCGCTGGGCCAGCTGACCGACGGTCGGGTCCCTGACCGGGAACTCGACCGTGGTCGGGTCCTCGACGTTGCTGAAGGTGTGCGGACCTGAGGTGAACGATTCGTTCACCTTCTGACCATGGATGTTGCCGAGGAAATGGAACGTGTAGCGGCCCGGACGTGTCGGGAAGAACCACGCCCTGTAGTCGCCCGGAGTGCCGAATTCCCCGACCTCGAAATCGGGTTCCATCGTGAGCGGCGCCATCTTGCGTTTGCCGTAACTCACGATCACCCGCAGCGTGGGCCCGAGATCCGTGATCGGCTTACCGGTGCGGGCGTCGTGCAGGTACAGCTGGACGCTGTTCTGCTGGCCCGCATACGCCGGCTCGCTACCGAAACCGACCGCGAGCATGTAGCGGCCGACGCGTCGCTCCTCGTGGGCCGCCGCCGGGGATGCGACCCCGACCACCAGCAGCGCACACAGCAGGAGCGGAAGCCAGGCGCGCCCGCGCCACCGTGATCCTGTCAAGACTTCCCTCCTCCATCGTCGTTCCGCGGCCGAACCGGTTTGCCGGGCGGCCCTTCAAGCCACGACCGGCGGAGGGGCCCGCGACGCCGGGAGGGGGTGCTCGCGACGGCTCGATGGGACGGCGACCGCGGCCCAGCGCTGCCGCCTCTGGCGGCCCCGGGCTGCGCCGTGCGTCCGTGCGCGGGTGAGGATGCGCACCAGGCCACGGCCGAGCACGAGCAGCAGCGCGGCGCCGGCCAAGGCCACCATGATCTGAACCGCAACCCCGATCGCGAAGAGGTGGTGTTGCAGAGCCTCGGTCACCGGCACCCCGGCGGCGACGCGCTCGAGCGACTCCATCGCGCCGTAGGCGACGATCTGCGCCACGATCAGGCGCATCGCCGACCACCGGTAGGCGGCGATACCGTCACGGTGGATGCCGCTACGGGCACGGCGAGCCCGGGATAGTAGCGTGCACGACCCGGTGACGACGAGGGCTACCACGGCCTTGGTCGCGACCTCGAGATAGCCGTGCCCGGTGTGCGCCAGGAGCGCGTCACGCACCCCGGTTCGGGGTAGCGCGATCAGATAGGCGAGCTGGTGGGCGATCAAGACGCCCGCGCTGCCGGCCGCTATCAGAGGAGCGCCGCCGAACAGCTTGTAGACGCGCACCCCGGCATCATAGGCCGCTCAGGCTGAGCTCTGCTCCCGGGTGGCGGCTCGCTCGTCGCTGGGCCCGGTCCGTTGCGGCGCGCTGCGAGCGCTGCGGGCCAGCCGCTCGACCACCTTCATGCGCTTGCGGCGCTGGCGGCCGGAATCCGCGCCGGCCACCCACTCGCTGAGGTAGCGGCGCCGGTCCGCGGGGAGGGCGTCGAACGCGGGGTCGGACTCGAGCCGGTCGAGCAGGCGGGGCAGTGACGCGTCGCGGCGTGCGGCGCTGCGGACGTCCGAGCGCATCCACGCCCACGACGCGATCATGATCCCTCCGATGAGGTCGAACCCGCCCTCGACCCACATGATGGCGCCGGCGATGCGCTGATCGTCGATCGCGTTCGGGCCCCAGCCGGGGTGAGCCGCCGCGTAAGCCGGATAGAGCACGTGCCCCGCGGAATACACGGCGAGACCGAGAAAGGCCATGGGCGCCATGGTCACGAACAGATAGGCGACCCGCGCCCCGTAGCTCAAGCGGTTGGAGTGGGGGTCGACCGCGACCACGGGGCGCCAGAAGAGGTACGCGGACACGACGTAGAGGGCGTGTTCGGCGGAGTGGATCGTGTCGTTGGTCACGGCCGCCTCGTAGACCGGCGAGAAGTGCGTGCCCCACATCGCCCCGACGAAGAGGACCCAGGCGGTCGCGGGGTGGACGAGGAAGCGCAGGGGGGCGGAGTTCAGCACCCCGGCGAGGACCCTGCGCACCTGGGGGTTCGCCGCCCGCAGCGCGAGGGTCACCGGCGCGCTCAGGGCGAACAGGGGCGCGGCCAGGTAGGTCATGTCGAGGTGTTGGATCATGTGGTCCCACAGCAGGGTGTCGTCGTAGGTCCCGATCGGGCTCATCAGCGCTAGCGCCAGCGCTACGGTGCCGGCGATGAAGTACACGAGCCGCCGCACAGGGAAGTTGGGCACCCGGCGGTAGAGCCACACGTAGACCTCGACACCGATCACGAGCAGCGCGATCTGATAGGGGGAGAAGGTCCACGCGGCGAGCCAATCGAGCCCGTGCGGTACGGGTGCGACGTGGGCGAGCGGCATCACCGCCGGGATCGGCCCCCCGCGATCGCACGCCGTGCGCCCGGTCGGGGGCCTCCGGGCCCTGGAGCTGCGGCTCGCATCTGAGCAGTCGGGTCCACGGGGCCACTATAGAAGTCAGCCGCCGCTAGCCCTGCCCGTTCACCCCCGCTCGTCGAGCAAGCGTGCCGCGCGGTGGGCGGCGGTCAGCGAGACTCCGAACCGGGTTCGTAGCGACCGGATCCGTCGCGGCCGGGTTCTTCCTTCCGTGCGCTGCGATCACTCCGGTCGTGGCCCCGGCCCGGGTCGTGGCCCTGGCCCGGCGGCGTATAGCGCTCCCGTTCCGCCCCGACCGCCCACACCGTGCCGGTGTCGGCCCCGGCCCGTGCCGGGACGCCGGGAGTGGTCGGAGAGCAGGGCCAACGTTCGCCGGAACGCATGTGGCGGGGTCCGTGTCTCCGCCTCAGCTGCCTGCGCCGCTCGTGCATGCAGCGTTACCTCCTTGGTGTGTCGCCGTCGTCACACCGACCGCTGCCGTCGGCCGCAACATCCAACGATACGCAGGCCTACCCCCCAGGTCTACGGCCATGCACGTTTCCCACTTGATCATGACCGTACCTGGATGCCCGGGGTCGCCGCCCCGGGCCCGGCTCGGCATGGGGCCCCATCTGTCGATCGGCCGGCTCACGCGGCCAGGTCGGAACGACGCGCTGCGGGGCGCGCCCGCTCCGGGCGGCGGCGGCGCCACAGCCATCCGGCCAGCACCGATGCCGTCGCCCGGAGCAGCAATACGGCCGCGCCCACGGTGCCGATCGCGATGCCGGCGGCCAGAGCAACGACCCCGGCGAGCCCGACCACGTCCACGCGCACAACCCCCTCGATGCGTCCTTCGGGCCGTGGCTTCACCTACCCCCGCGGGGACGCGTCAACCCGCCCCAGCAGCGCGGGGCGACGCGCCAAGCTTCACACGATCGAAACCTTCGCGTCACCCGTGCTTAACCGCCCGCCGCTAGGGTGGACCTCAGGTGAGGGTCGCCTCCCCCAGGCCCCACCCGGTCGATCGGCGCACGGGGGCCGCCCCCCGCCCCCGTGCGCAGGATCCCGGGCCCGCGTCGCGGGCGATCAGAAGGTCGGCGGACGCAGACCCGCGGCGATCACCATTAGCACCGCGATGGCAAGCACGATCCGGTAGGCGACGAACGGTGTGTAGTCACGGGTGCGGACGTAGCCGAGCAGGACGTCGATCGCCACCAGACCGACACCGGCGGCGGCCGTCATCCCCACGACGAACGGGCCGACCCAGCCTTCCGGCGGGGCGGCGAGGAGGAGGTTCTGGGCCGCCTCGTAGACCACCGCCCCGGCCACTATCGGGATCAGCAGGAGGAACGAGAAGCGCGCCGCGGCGTCGCGGTCGAGCCCCGCGAGGCGTCCGGCGGTGATCGTGATCCCCGAGCGCGACACGCCCGGCGACAGCGCCAGCACCTGCGAAACCCCCACCCAGAAGGCGGTCGAGAAACGCAGGTCGTCGATCCGGGCCCGGGCGGGACGGCGATCGGCGACGTAGAGGAGCACGCCGAACGCCCCGAGGAACAACGCGATCTGCCACGGCTGACCCAGCGCCCGGGTGAAGAGATCCTCGCCCGCCGCTCCGGCCAGCGCGGTCGGGACCGTAGCCACCGCGACCGCCCACGCCGTGCGCTCCTGGGCGTCGGCGATCCTTCGGCGCACCAGCGACCGCAGGAAGGCGCGCACATAGGCGACGATGTCGGCCCAGAAGTAGCCGACCACCGCCACCAGGGTCCCGAGATGCAAGGCGACGTCGAAGGTCTTGTTGAAGACCACGTGGCTCTCGAGGTAGTGCCAGTCGCCGAGCCACGGCACCAGTATCAGGTGACCCGACGACGAGATCGGCAGCAGCTCGGTGAGCCCCTGGACCGCCCCGAGGATCAGTGCCTGCCAGTCCGGCAGACCCCCGGGTTCCTCGCCGAAGCCGGCCAGCGTGAGCAGGGCGGCCAGCACGATGAGTCCGGCCGCCAGCGGATAGACGAGGCCCGGGGCCATCCGGACGCTGTCGTCGATCTGGGTTCCGACCGTGCCCGGTCCGCTGGTGCGCACGAGCGACGAGGCTACCCGGCGCAGGGCCGGCAGGGAAGGTCGTTCACCACGGCATCTCCCGGCATGGCGCTCAGAAGTACCACGCCCCGCGCGTGAACACGATGACGCCGAGGGCCGCGCACAGCGCCGACACCACCAGCAACGCATCCCGCCGCGCGCCTCGGCCGGCCCACGATGCGAGCAGGAGGAAAATCGGGAAGAGCCCGAGCAGCAAGCGCGGCACGCTGTAGTACCAGGTGCTGGTCAGCAGGTAGCCGAGCGTGAGAGCCATGTAAGTGCCGTAGCCCCACCACCTCCGGACGAACGCCCACACGGTAAAGCCGACGCCGGCCGCGGCCGCGACGATCTCCAGCCGCCAGGCGAAGATCCAGTTGGTCGGTTCGCCCTCACTCCAGCTGCGCCACGTGTTGAGGAACGAAGCGACGGGACCGACGAAGGTGCGCTGCCACCCGGCGCGCTGAGCGGCGACGAAATCGAGGGCATCCCCGGTGCCGTGCCACAGGTAGGCGCAGTAAGCGGCCAAGGGGATCAGCGCCACGATCCCCCCGAGGACCGCCCGAGACCACCGGCCCGGCGCCCGCCGGCGCGCGGTCAGCAGCTCGACCGCGAGCCCCGCCAACAGGAACAGTCCGGCCGCGCGCGCCCCCATCGCCACCGCGGCGCAGGCGCCGGCCCCGAGCCACCGCTCGTGCCGCGCCAGGTAGAAGGCGCCGATCGCGCCGGCAAGGAACAAGGCCTCGGAGTAGGCGGCGACGAGGAACACCGCGGTCGGCGCGACCAGCAGCAGCAGGAGCGCGGTGCGCCCGGTACCCGGACCTACCTGCTCCTCGGCGAGGCGCAGCAGGACGGCGCCGGCCACGATCGACGCCAGGTAGGACACGAGCATGCCGGCGGCCACGGGATCCAGCCCCGCGGCGTGCAGGACGCGGATCGTGAGCGGGAACAGCGGGAAGAAGGCGGTGTCGTTGGCGAACGGCCCCGTCCCCGAGTAGCCGTGCAGGGCGATGTGCACGAAGTGCTGGGTGTCCCATCGGTCCCAGATCTGCAGCAGGCTCGGCACGTGGGGACCGCGCGTCGAGGTCGCCAGCAGCCACGTCGCCCCCCACGAGAGCAGCAGCATCGCCACGCGCAGCAGGGTGACCCACGCCGCGGCTTCCAGCAGCGCGACGCGCCACGAGGGAACACCCACCGGCTCGGCCGCGGCCGCCGGCGGCGTCTCGACGTCGGGGATATCGGTCCTCGTGCGCACGGCTGCAGCCAAGCGTAGGCGCGTCCCCGCGCCGGAGCGTCGGGCCGGAGGGCGCCGGCCCCGGGGCGTCAGGCGCCGCGGCGGAAGCGGCTCACGACGCGGTAGGCACGCGCCGGCGGGTCCGAGCGGAAGCTCACCACCACCGCCTCGTTGGGGGCGAGCCTGACCGAGACCCAGCGGATGCGATGCGCCACCACCCGCCCGGCCCGGTCGACCAGCTCGTGCACGAAGTGACCCCGCAAGAGCACCGCGGTGGCGGTGACGTTGCGCATCTGCAGCACCACGCGCAGGTGATGGTGCCGCTCACCCACGGACTGCTCGAAGGTCACCTTGGGGTGCTCGTGGCGCTCGTAGCGCTGGGAGGAGATGGCACTGACCAGGGCGCTGCCGTTCCACGCCACGCGCACGTCGTTGTCGGCCTTCTGGCTGTACACCGGGCTCGGCTGCGCCGTAGCCGGGGGTGCCACCAGGATGCACGAGCACGACGCCACGAGCGCCGCGGCCGCCCACCTTCGCATATTCCCTCCCTGGCGTCCGCCTGGTCGGCAGCAGGCTAGTGCACTGCCGCGGCCGATGGAAGTGAACTGCGCAACATACGTACGGCCTCGCATGCGGCGGTGACCTCACCGCGGGGTAAAGGTGTCGATGGTCGGCGGTGGACTAGACTGGAACCGATAAGCGCAGGAAAGGGAGGAAGATGCTCGCGGCGCTGGTGCTCAAGGAGCTGTGGTCGTCGCTCGGCATGCTGCTGGGCATCGCGCTCGGCATCCTCGTGGTCTCCCTGATCGCGTCGGTGACGATGAGCTTCCTCCTGCACGGACGTCCCCGAGGCAAGCAGTGAGGCTATGGACTGGCGAGAGATAGTCATCTACGCGGTGTTCCTTCTGACACCGTTCGTGACCTTCCCCTACATCCTCATCACCGCGCGCCGCGGTGGTGATCACGAGGGGGACGGCGAGCGCCGGTAACCGACGCCATCGGCGGTCGCTCCTCCACGGGCACGTTCCGCACCCTGAGGTCGCGTCCGCGCGCTTTGATGTAGGGCCCGGGGACCGGGTGCTCCGGCGCGCCGTCCCCGTGCAATCGGCGGGCCGCGGCGACCATGACCGCATAGGCCATCGGACCGAGGTCCTCGAGGCTCTGATGGCGGTTGCGGCGCTCTCCGAGATCGACCTGGGCCATCGCCCACAGCCCCCGCTGCTTCCAAGTGTCCAGCAGCAGCGCGATCTCTACCCCGTAGCCGACCGGGAAGGGCAGTAGATCCAACAGTTCGCGCCGAGCCGCGGTCTCCCCCGCCAGCGGCTGATCGAACACCGCGAGCTCGGGAGCGTAGAGGTTCAGCAGGGGGCGGGCGACGAGCTCGGTCACGCGTCCTCCTTCGTCCGGCAGGTAACGGTCACCAACCTGCAGCGGACGCCGGAACGCCCCCTTGACGAGAGCAATGCCGGGTTCGGTCACGAGGGGCCCCAGTAGCCCGGTGACGAAGGACGCATCGAAGTTCGCGGTGTCGGTATCGACGAAGGCAACGATGTCGCTTCCGGTAGCGCTAAGCGCTCGCCACAGGGCATCACCCTTACCGCGCGGCGGACCGAAACCGCTCATCAGCTCGGATTCGTCCACGACCTTGAGCCCGCGTGAGCGGACGAGGTCCGCACTGCCGTCGCTCGAACCGGCATCGATCACGATGACGTCGTCGAGTAGCCCCACCTCGCGCAACGTCCCGACCTCGTCGAGGATGCGGGGCAAGGTCCCCGCGACGTTGAGCGTCGGCAGCACCAGGGCGACGGTGTCGGTCTTGATGCGCGCCAGGTCTGCCGGGTCGAAGTCGGTCGCCGCGAAGGTACGCTCCTGCAGCCAGGCTGCGGCGCGGAGGTCACGAGCGAGACCGCGGGGGGCGCGTCCGTCGGTACGCGCCGAGGTCGACACGCGCACGGAGGTGAGCCGGAGGATCGGTATGCCGGCAGCGCGCAGAGCACGCTCGAGCCCCTCGTCCTCCAGGGCTGCGGTGTGCGGCAGGCCGCCCACGCGGCGGTAGGCGCGCGCGGTGAGGGCCATCGACGCCCCGGCGAAGTGGTGATGCTCCACGACGTCGCCGGGCAGGCGGTCTCGGCGCACCCGCTCGAGCCTCTCCGCCGCGCTGTGGTCGCGCCAGGCGAGCACCTGCGGGGGCAGGCCCGCACCCTCGGCGGGATCGAGCTCGATGCTGCCGCCGATCGCCTCGGCCCCCCGCTCGACCGCCTCGAGCTGGCGGACGAGCCAGTCTGGAGCGACGACGGAGTCGGCATCGGTGGTGGCCACGAGCCCGCGCGGCCGGCCGACCCGAAAGAGACGGCCGGCCGCGGCGTCCATCCCCAGCCGGCGCGCCGTCCCCGGCCCCGGGCCGTCCCCGAAGAGGGACAGGAGCGCGAGGTGCGGGTGCACGGCGGCCGCCTCCTTGAGCGCTCGCAGGGTCACCTCGTCCCCTTCGGGACACACCACGATGACCTCGTAGGAGGACGACGCAACGCCCCTCTGCGCGGCGAGCCCGGCGAGACAGCGCGTCAGGGTGTCGCCCTCCTCCCGGGCCGGCACCACCACGCTCGCACGCAGATCCGGATGCGGCCGCGGCAGCTTGCTCGGGTCGCGCGTCATCGCCCGAACCTCACAGCGGCTCCCCCGCGGCGATCCGCTCCGGGGCTTCCTCGTAATCGTCGTCCCGGTTGTGGGTCAGCACGCCGACCAGGCGGCCCCGCAGGCCGTAGCGGACCGTGAAGGCATCGTCGTCGCCTTCCAGGTGCGCCCGGTCGAAGCCGTCGCCCCATGCCCGATACTTGAGGGTCCGCCGGCCGATCGTGGACCAGAACCCGGGCACGCCGTCCCACACGGCCTCCACACCGGCGAGGTTGCGGCCGGCGACCTCGCCGTGGTTCAGGGCCTCTCCCCAGTGTTCCACCACGAGGTGCCTGCCTGCCGTAGCGTTGCGGGCCAAGGCGACGTCTCCCACCGCCCAGACCCCCGGAGCCTCGCTGCGCATGGTTTGATCCACCTTCACCCGTCCCTCGTCCAGCACTACGCCGGCGGCTCCCGCCAGTCCGGAGTTGGGCCTGATCCCCGCAGCCACCAGCACGGCATCGGCGCCCAGCTCGGCGCCACCGGCGAGCTCGACCGAACGCGCTGCCAGCCCCCGCACTTCGCTCCCAAGGTGCAGGCGCACGCCGAGATCCTCCAGCCACGAGGCGATGATGCGTCCGGCGTCGGGGCCGAGCCGGGCCGCCTGAGGCAGCTCCTCCATCGTGGCGAGCGACACCTCGACCCCGCGCAGCGCGAGGCTGGCCGCGGCCTCGCAGCCGATGAAGCCCGAGCCCACCACCACCGCGCTCGACGCGGCCGCGTCTCTCAGCGCGTCGGCGTGCTCGATCCGGCGCATCACGCGCAGGGTGGGGTCATCGCCCCCGGGGACCGGCAGCTCGGCCGGCTCGGCGCCGGTGGCGAGCACGCAGTTGCGGTAGGCGACGGCGGTACCGTCGTCGGTCGTCACCACGCGCTCGACCGGATCGAGCCGTACGGCCCGGCGCCCGATACACAACCGCACGCCGTGGTCCTCGTACCACGATGGCGGCCGGAGGTAGAGCTCCTCCACTGCGAACGGTTCGCGCAGGTAGTGCTTGGTGAGCGGCGGGCGCCTGTAGGGAGGATGGGGTTCGGCGCACAGCAGGACGACCTCGCCCTCGCCCCCCGCGTCGCGGTAGGCGCGCGCCGTAGCATGGCCCGCAGGCCCCCCACCTACGATCAAGACGTCGGCAACGGTCACGCTTGCTCCCAACGATCGAGCCGGAAGTGCTGTTCCCTCAAGCTATAGGTGAGGTCTAGATTGAGTTGGCCCGTGAGCAGGTCGTGGACCTCGTCGCCCTGGAGCGGGTAGTGGCGGGTCGGCTCGGTCCAGTGCACGGCTAGGAGCGTGCCGCCGGGAGCCAGGGCCTCCTCGAGGGCCGCGGCGGCGTTCCGCAGGACATCGGCCGTCAAGTAGTAGAGGACCTCGCTGCAGACGATCAGATCGAACGGCCCCGGCGGCAGTTCCGCCGGGATCCCGGCCCTCACCAAGCGCACCCCGGGCACACCGGCGAGGCGCGCACGCGCCCGGGCAATGGCCCGCTCCGATACGTCGATCGCCACTAGCTCGTCGCAGCGCGGCGCCAGCAGCGCGGTGAAGACGCCGATCGAGCACCCGACCTCCAGCGCCCGGTGGAACCTACGGTTGTCCAGCGCCTCGAGCGTGCGGCGGTACTTGGCGCGCTCGTATGCGCTGGTCTCGAAGCCCCACGGGTCGTCGCTGCGCTCGTAGAGCCGTTCGAAGTAGTCGCGGCCTAGCGGGGCACGTCGGCGCACGTCGCTCATCGCGCTCCGGCACCCCCGGCAAGCGCCGATCTCCCCACCGCCGTCACCAGGGGGTCGATCCGGTGCTGGAGCAGGAACAGCTGGAGGTCCCGGCGGGCCCGGTCGAGGGCATCCCCGGCCGCGTAGGGCCGCGACCCGCACAGGCGTGCGGCCTCGTCGAGGATTGTGGTGCATGCGACGTGGAAGGCGGCGCGCAGCAGCACGGACAGCTCGGGTGGATCGGCGTCACGGTCGGCGAGGGCTGCGGCATGCTCCAGCCACGCCGTCAGCGTCCGTGCCGCAGTCAACAGCCGCCCGGCGCCGAGCCCGGACACATCGTCGTCGTGCCGGTGCGCCGCGTTGTCCAGCGCCCGCTCGACCGCGAGGTCGGCCATGCCGGCCCACGTCGCCGCCGTGCGCATCGCGTCGCGCCCGAACCACGGCTGACGGGCGAGCTCGCCGGGACCGCCGAGCACCGCCAGGACCGGCGTCCCGTGGAACACGACGCGATGGCTCTCGGAGGCACGCAGCCCCGAGGCGCGGAACCACGTCGGGTCGACCTCGGCGTCGGCGCGGGGATCGACGTAGACGAGCGCGGGAGGGCCCTGCCCGTCACGTGCGACGACGAGGGCACGTTGGACGCCTCCGGCCCCCGAGCAGAAGGTCTTGACCCCTTCGAGCACGACCCTGCCGCCCGTGCGCACCAGCCGTGCCGGCTCGCCCTCACCGGGCAGTGGATCGGCCCCCCACACGCCGAGGAGCAGCTCACCCTCGTGCACCGCCGCCAGCTCCCGCCGCCGGAGGTCCGGGTCGGCGGCCACCGCCAGGCGCTCGACGCCGTTGAGGTGGCCGTCGAGCACGCGTGCGACGGATGCGTCGGCCGCCGCCACGCGGCGCAGCAGCGTCCATTCGCCAAGATGGTCGGCGGTGCGCGTCCCGTCCGGCTCGTAGGTGAAGCGCGTGGCCCCCACCTTGTGCAGTTGCGCCAGCGCATCGGCGGGGAAAGCGGGGCGCGCGTCGCGCCCTTCCGCCGACGACGCAATGTCGTCGAGCGCGGCCTCCAGGGCATCGAGGTCGAGTCGCTTCGCCGTCACGCCGGCGAAGTAACCTCTGAGCGCCGACGCAGCATCGCCGCGTGCTCAGACCGGTCGCTCACCGGGCCGAGCCGCCAACCGCGCGCTTTGGCGAGCGTGGCGAGGGCCGGGATCAGCGCGGCGGTCTCCGCCGCCGAGTCTCTGCGGGCGCCCGGCCCAACGCCGTCGTGCAGGAGAACGACGTCTCCGGCACCGAGCGACCCGCCGATCCGGCCGGCCATATCGCCGGCGGACGATCCCGCCCAGTCTTGCGGGTCCAGCGACCAGCCGGTCGGTCTGAGGCCGTGACGCCGGGCCGCGGTGAACGCCTCGGCGGGAGCCCGGCCCCACGGCGGCCGCCAGCGCCTCACCGCGAACCCGAGGCTCCGCAGGACGTGCAGGCCGGCGAGGAGATCCTCGACGAAGCGTGTGGCTCCCACCCTGCGGTGGTCGATGTGGTGGTAGCAGTGTAGCCCGGCCTCGTGACCGGCATCCGCCAGCGCGCGCGCCAGTTGCGGATGTCGCTGCGCCCGGTCTGCGATCACGAAGAAGGTGGCCCGCACCCCGGCGGCCCGCAGCGCGTCGAGCACCGCCGGCGTGCCGGCGGGGTCCGGCCCGTCGTCGAAGGTCAGCGCGATGCAGCCACGGGAGCGATCCGTCACCACCGCTCCTCCCGGGATCGTCGATCGACGTAGGTCCGCTCGCGGACCCGCTCGCTCCTGTTCATACCCACCAGCATGCCTCGGATGAACGCCGACCCTCGCATGCCGGCACCGGCCGCCTCGCCGAAGGCAGCGAGCCATGCTTTGCCCGCCGGTCACCGGCATCACCCCGGCAGGCGCGTTCGCAACCGGCTCAGGCCCGGAGGCAACGATCCCGTCCTGACGCCGCCGGCGTGTCCGCGCAAGCGGGCACGCACATCGTCGCGTCGTGACCCGAGGACGCTTGGAATCCCGCCGCCGTCGTGCCGTCGTCCCGCGAGCACACACCCGCGTAACGGGCGGGCCGCGTCCCTTGGCGACGCGATCGACGGATCCGGAACACAGGTGGTGGTTCACTCCTGTGGAAAGTCGTCTGCGCGCGCGTTGCCCGACGCGTTGCGCGCAGCGGTTTCTGGAAGGGTCATCCTTTGCATGCAGAAAGGCCGCAGAGACGACACCTGCCATGGACTTGCGTTACACTGCGGAACCATGGCACGTCCGAAGGTGAAGTGCGACATATGCGGTTACAAGGCCAACAGCGCTCGCGGCCTGAGAACGCACATGACCCGCATCCACGAGAGCGGGAAATACGTGAGTGACCTCCAGGCCCAGAACCGAGCACTGACGGCCGAGAACGAGCGTCTCAAGGAGCGCCTCAAGGGCATCCGCGAGCTTGTCGCTCGCTGATCTTTCAGAGAGCCCTTGCGACCGAGCGCGTGACGCAGCGTGCTCATGCGCGTGCGCGCGCTGGGCCCGTGCTCGAGACCTGCTGCAGTGGAGATCCCGTAGGCCCGCGCTTCCGTGCCGGCGGGGCGACCCTGGGATCGTCCGGGCCACGGGCTGGTTCTGGCGCGCTCTCTCAGGTGGTCTACTTCGAGGACGGGGCCAGGCCGTGGAGCGGCGCAAGAGCGCGGTGGCGTCGTATCTTGCGAAGCGGGGTCGCGGGGTCGGCTCCCGCGGCCGGGTGGCCTGGAACCCGGGCAACCTCGGGTGGGGGATCGCCGACAGGGAGGGGTCATGACCGTGAGCGAGTACAGATGGCGGGGGCGCACCGGCCCCCTGACGATCGCCCTGACGCCGCGCGTGTTCAAGCCCTCCTCCACGAGCATGGCGGTCGCCGAGGCGCTCGAAATCGAGCCGGGCGACACTGTCGTGGATGCCGGCTGCGGATGCGGCATGTTGTCCTTCGTGGCGGCGCGTCTGGGAGCGGGACGCGTCTACGGCTGTGACATCGCCGAGGAAGCGATAGAGGTGGCCCGGGACAACGCCGAACGGCTCGGTCTGTCCGACGTCACCGAGTTCCGGGTCGGCAACCTCCTCGAACCGGTGAAGGACGTCGATGCCGACGTCCTGATCGGCGACGTGTCGGGCATCCCGGATCCGATCGCCGAGGTCACCGGCTGGTTCCCCGGGGGGCATGCGGGTGGACCGACCGGTGCCGAGCTGCCGGTCGAGATGCTCAAGAGCGTGCCCGACGTTCTGAGGCCCGGCGGTCGCCTCTACCTCCCGACGGGGACGATCCAAGCCGAGGACAAGGTCCTCCGGGTCGCCCGGCGACTGTTCGGCGACAATCTCCAGGTGGTGCTGGAGCGCAACTTCCCCCTACCGGACCTCGTGGCTCGCTCGAAGGCGCTGGCCAACCTCGTGTCCGAAGGCATCGTCACGCTCAAGCAGCGTGGTAGCCGTTTGCTGTGGAGCCTGCGGGTGTGGCGCTGCATCATGACCTGATGTCCATCGAGACGGCTCCGGAGAGGGACGGAGGGGGCCCGACGGGCCCCCTCCGTAATGCTGCGCGCTGGACGATCTCGCTCAGCAGAAGCCGACATCGGCTATGCGCGTTGCCCAGTCCCCAGAGCTCGGGTTGAAGTACTCCTGGGCGACGTAGGCGGTACGGCCGATACCGCAACCGGTGTGGTCGGCGTAGGGCGCGATCGAGACCGACGAGAAGTCGCCGAAACGGGTCTCGTTGGACGTGCCCCCTCTAACCAGTTGGGTATCGACGCCGATCAGGTTGGGAACACCCTCCCCCGGTGACACCCCGCTGACGACGTCGGTCACCGGGATGCCGTTGGACGCGTCGGTGTACGCCCAGTTGAGGTAGATGAAGTCGGTACCCCCGCTCAACGGGAAAGCACCGATCGACGGGTTGATGTCGTCGCTGGTGCTGCCGTGGAAGGCGTTGGCCACCGTGGCGCTGGCACCACTCAGGGAAACCGCACCGTACTGGATCCCAGGGAAGCCGGAGATGTTGATCCCGTGTGCGAACCACAGGAACCCGTTCGCGACCACGGGGGCCGCGTCGATCCGCCCGTCGAGCGCATCGATGTCCGGCTTGCCGCCGGGTTGGTGGGCGCCACGCGTCGGCGCGCCGCACGACCCGCAGCTCGGCGTGCCCAGCAGGGTCACGGCCGTCGTGTTGGGCGTGGCCGGATCGGTCATCTTGTAGAGGATCAGGCGGTTGTTCCCCGGGTCGGCGGCGAGCAGGTACTCGTTGCCGTCACTGTCCATCGGGACGTTGCCGGTGACCCCGGGATGCGTGCTGAAGGCCACCCCGAAGGCCGGGAACGAGATGCCCAGCCCGTTGTACACACGCGCCTTGGACACGGCGAAGACAGTCGAGCCGATGTAGGAGAAGCCGCTGCTGGTCAGCCGAAAGTTGTTGCTCCCGATCGCGTACGCATCCTGCTGTTGACCCAACATCGGGTAGTCGAGCAGCGTGCCGGCCGGGAAGGCTCCGCCGGAGAAGGTCAGGTGGTACACCCACCAACCTCCGGTCGCTTTGGCGGTCTTGGATACGGCAAGGTCCAGCCCCGGCGTCGAGGTCGTGGAGGTCGGGATCGGGATCGCGACCAGGGCCCACCTCTTCCAGATCGTGTCGTAGGTGATGCGCGGATCGCTCAACGGCCTGGAGTCCGCCAGGAAGGTGGACAGCGGGGTCCGCTTGAGCAGCGACGGGGGCGACCCCGTCTTGGAATAGACGGCGAGACTGAGGTTGGTCGCCTCGACCGTCTGGCTGCCTCCGGCCGCGGCGTTCGGGTCGGGTGGCTGGCATCCGCACGACGAGTTCGCCAGGTTCGTGCCGTCGAAGTTCTTGTGGATGTGCGTCGGCGGTGTCACCAGCGGACCGGTCGATCCCGAACGGACGCTTCCGTTGACGTCGGGCCCCGCCCGGTAAGGCACCTTCTGCGCCGACGTCGGCGCAGAGCTGCTCGGCGTCGTCTTCCAGGTCGGGGTGCCGTTCTTGCGCAGCGGCCCCGGAACCTTCACCGTCTGGTGGGACACGCCGCTCGGGAGGTCCTTCACGACCACCGAGTGCACCGACACCATCCGCGCCTGGCCGACCTTGGGAGCTTGCGAGCCGGCCTGGCCCGACGTACGTCCGCTCGCGGCTGCACCGGTCAGGCCGAGGCCGAAGGTAAGCAGCGTCACGCTGATCCCCGCCGCGACCACGGCGCGCGGCGAACGCCAACGTTTGTTACGGGTCACAGATACTCTCCCTTCTCGAGCCGGCGAGCGCAGCGCTACGTGCCGCCCTCACGGGGCTACACGAAGCCGTTCCAGACGGACCTCGAGCGGTCCGCTCCCGCGTCAGCCCTCCCTTCCGTTCCGAACGATCGACGACCTGCGTGCGCCACGCCGGCGCCTGTGTCCCCCGGACCTTAGGCGTCCCGTTGCTCGGTTCGCTACGGGCTTCGGAAACTTCCGCTCGCAATATCGTCCGTATAGGCCGTATTCGAACGGGAAAGAGATAGATATCCCCTGCCCTGCCTACGGATACGGCGGGCTGATAGATATAGAGATCGGATAGTTCCATGTGCGATGTCGATACATAACGGCATCATCGATGGGGATCCCGGACATAGGGATCTTCTGCGTCGCCGGGCGGCGCGAAAGGAAACATAACGCCCGGAAGGTCTGCAACACCGGCTCGCGCTTGGGCCTGCCGTTCCCTTCCCCCGTATCCCACGGACGGGCGTAGGCTGATCCCAGAGGTGGCATGGATCCAGGTCCCCCGATCCGGGCGCAGCTCCCGCCGAGGAGCCGGTGGCGCGAGCGTGCGCGGCGCGCCAACCGGCCGTCGGCGCGGGAGGGACCGGTTGCTGTCGGCCGGCTGTTTGTGCGCGGCGGTGATCCTCACCTTCACCGCGTGCGGATCCGGAGGATCGTCGGCTCCGGGTGGCTCCGGCATCAGAGGCATCGCCAAGGTCGGACCGACCTGTCCGCACCCCGGGGTGACCCACCGATGCGACGGCCGGCCGATCCGCGCTGTGGTGCGGGTGATGAGCGACCACGGCGATCTCGTTCGCCGGCTGACCACCGATGCCCATGGGCGCTTCCACGTAGCTCTGAACCCGGGCCGCTACGTCATCGTGGCCGAAGCTGCCGCCTCCTCCGGGGGCCTGCCCAGGCCCGCCCGTACCTCCGTGGTCGTTCCCCGCGGAGAGGTGCGCACGATCACCCTGCACCTCGACTCCGGCATCCGCTAGCCTCCGGCGCGGCGATCGCTCCGCCGGCCGGGAGACTCTCGGCAGCACCGAGGGAGTTGCCGTCGGCTGCCGCGCGCGCAAAAGCGAGCCGTGCCATCAGGCCGTGTTCCGCACCGGCCGCAGCAGCGAATGGAAGGGCCGAGCACCTGCAAAACGGACCGCTACACGGGGGCGCCGAAACGCTGCGGATCCCCGGCAGTGCATGCTATGGAGCCGGGTGCCTCGAGGAGCAGGTCAACCGCGTCCACAAGGCGGACTTCGCCGTCTACCGCGTCCCCAAGATGTGGCGCCGGCTCAATCGCGGGGACATCCCAGCGCATCGCCGAGGGTGAGCACGGCACCCAGCGTGAGTCCGTACGCGACGTGGGTCACGACGCCCCGAAGATGGGAGGCAGCAGGCCATTCGGGGGCCGGAGGCACGAGACCGAGCGCGTAGTTCAACCCCTCATCGACCACCAGCGCCATACCGAGCCCCACCACGAGCCCCGCCGACATCCCACCGAGTTGCCGGCGATGCCGGATCGCCGCGGCCGCCGGACCTCCCACGAGCCCGAACCCGTAGTGGATCCACGTACCCATCGACTCGGCGCGTTGGTCGTCGACCTCCTGGCCGAAGAGGTCGGCGATCTTGCGCACGAGCGTGATTGGCGGCATCGGATCCGGGCGGAGTTGCTCCTCGCGCCGCTTGGACGCGTCGCTCTGGCGCTCGTAGATGAAGCCCCCCACGCGCTCCATCACCTTAGTTGCGACCCACGCCCCCACTGTCCCGACCGCTACATCACGCCAGAGCCCATCCACGACCACCTCCTCGCGAGTGCTTTCCTGCGCTGAGGTTCCGGCGCCATCTGCCCGGCCGTCCCAGCGGCCGGATCCGCGCCCGTCCCCGAGAGGTAAGACCCTTCGGCCGGAGATCTCCTCCTAGCGACCGAGCCCGTGGAACCCCGCGGCGTTCGAGAGGCAAAGCCTCCCGGCGGAGCTCTCGTCCCGTCTCCTCAACCTTACCGTACGGTTACCCGCTAAAACGAATGATGCACGGACGGTCCCCTCTGACATGCCCGAGCTGCGATGATCCGGTTGATCTTATGATACGCTTAAGCGGTTGGATAGCTCCAAGAAGGAGGTGCTCGCCGTGCCGGTGGGCCGCCCGGCCATCAGCGAACCGCAGCCCATCCCCCTCGCGGACACCGAGCTCGTGGCCAGGCTCTTCCGCGCCCTCGGGGACTCGACCCGGCTGCGCATCCTCGAACTTCTGATCGAGGACGGGGAGCTCCACCAGATGGAGATCGTGAGAAGGCTGGGGGCGACGCAAGCCCGGGTATCCGAGCACATGGCGTGCCTGTTGTGGTGCGGGTTCGTCGAGGCACGAACCGAGGGGCGGCGCACCCTCTACCGGGTGCCGAGTCGCAGGGTCAGGACCCTGCTTACCAAGGCCAGAGAGTTCCTCGAGCAGAACGAAGCCCAGATCGCGACATGCCGCCGGCTCGACCGAGGAGGGGATCGATGATGAAGGTGAGGATGAAGGTCGAGGGCATGACCTGTGCCCATTGCGAGCAGGCGATTGCACATCTGCTCGAGCAGGCGGGGGCCAAGGACGTCGAAGCCGACTGGCGCCGAGGCGAGGCGATCTTCGAGTTCGCCGGCGACCGTTCGGTGATCGAACGGTCCTTCAGCGGCTCAGCTTATCGCCCCGGAGAAATCGAGCCTCTCGACTTCCCTCGGCGATGGGTCCCCGCACGCGGCGACGCCGCCTACGACCTCGTAGCCATCGGTGCCGGCAGCGCCGCGTTCGCGGCTGCCATCCGGGCCTCCAGCCTCGGAGCGAGGGTAGCGATCGTCGAGCGCGAGACCATCGGCGGGACGTGCGTCAACGTCGGCTGCATCCCCTCCAAGAACCTGCTGGCCGCGTCCCACGCCTACCACGAAGCGGGCCACAATCCCTTCCCCGGCGTTAGCACGACTCAAGGCGGCGTCGATATGGCCGCCCTCGTCGGGATGAAGGCAGAAGTCGTCGCCATGCTGCGCACGGAGAAGTACCTCGATCTCATCCAGCACTACGGATTCGACATCGTGCGGGGCACGGCGAGGTTCGTGGGCCCGGACGCGATCGAGGTCGACGGCCGCCGCATCGAGGCGCGGCGCTTCCTCATCGCGACCGGATCCGCGCCGTGGGCCCCTCCGATCGAAGGCCTCGACGACACCGGATACCTCACGTCCACGAGTGCGATGGAGCTCCAGGAGCTCCCGCGATCCCTCGTGGTCGTCGGCGGCAATTACATCGGACTCGAGATCGGCCAGATGTTCGCAAACCTCGGGGTCGAGGTCACGATCGTCGAGGCGCTCGATCGCATCGCTCCCCTCGAGGAGCCCGAGATCTCCCGCTGGATGACCACGATCCTTGGCCATCAGGGCATCGTTGTTGTCACGGGGGCCAAGGTCACCCGGGTCGAGTCGGGGCAAGTCAAGACGGTGGTCGCCGAAGTCGACGGCAAGGAACGGCGCTTTTCGGCCGAAGAGGTGCTCGTCGCGACCGGCAGGCGTCCTGTCCTCGACGGACTCGGGCTCGACGAGGCCGAGATCGAGCGCGACGAACGCGGCAACCTCGTACTCGACCACGAGCTTCGCACGACCAACCGGCGCGTTTTCGCGGCAGGTGACGTGACCGGGGGGCCGCAGTTCGTCTATGTCGCCGCGGTGCAGGGGACCATCGCCGCCGACAACGCCCTGTCGGACGCGCATCGCACGATCGACTACACCGCCTTGCCCCGCGTCACGTTCACCACGCCGAACATCGCTGCCGTCGGCCTGACGGACGAACAGGCCCTGCAGCAGGGATACGAGTGCGAGTGCAGGACCCTGGAGCTCGAGCATGTCCCACGCGCCATCGTCAACCTCGATACGCGCGGCGCGATCAAGATGGTCACCGATCGCGCCACGGGCAAGATCCTCGGCATCCACGCCATCGCCGACAACGCCGGCGACATCATCGCTGCAGGCGTGTACGCGGTCAGGTTCGGCCTCACGGTCGAAGACCTCGCCGAGACGTGGTGTCCCTACCTGACGATGGCGGAGGCGATCAAGCTGACCGCGCAGGCATTCACGACGGAGGTCGACAAGCTGTCGTGCTGCGCCGCCT
>CADDZG010000007.1 GCA_902812355.1 Actinomycetota bacterium
CGGCGAGCTCGTCCACCACCATGGCCCCGAGGTTGTGCCGGGTGCCGGCGTAGCGGGGGCCGGGGTTGCCGAGCCCGACCACCGCCCAGCGGCTCCCCTCCCCGGCGGCCACCGGCCGCTCCTCCCGGACCTAGCGGGAGCCGCCGAGGTCGGACCCGGCTTCGTCCTCGGGCACGCCGCCCGGGCCCTCGCCCACGGTCTCGGGGCCGGCCGCTTCCTCGACCCGCTCCTCGCCCACGCCGGTCTCGATCCCGGCCTCGGTCTCCAGCGCCTCGAACTCCTCCTCGGAGATCGGGGTGGATACCACCGCTACCACCTCGTCGGGGTCCGACAGCACCTCGACCCCCGCGGCCACCCGCAGGTCGCCGACGCGCAGCGTGTCGCCGATCCCGAGCGGCCCCACGTCGGCCTCGATCGCGTCGGGCACCTCGGCCGGGAGGCAACGGATCTGCAGCGTGTGCAGCTGCTGCTCGAGCACCCCGCCCTGGTTCTGGCCCTCGGACTCGCCCACGAGGTGGACCGGCACCTCGACGTCGATGCGCGTGGTGCGGTCGACCTTGACCAGGTCCGCGTGCAGCAGGGTGCCTTTGACCGGATCCCGCTGCAGCTCCTTGGTGATGGCCAGCACGGTGTCGCCGCCGACGTGCACGTCGAGGAGCTGGTTGACGCCCGCATCGGTATGCAGGGCGGTGACGAAGGCGCGTCGGTCGATCGTGACCGACAGCGGCTCCATGCCGCGTCCGTAGATCGTCGCCGGCACACGCCCGGCGGCACGCGCCCGCCGGGACGGGCCCTTGCCCGTCTCGGTGCGCAGCTCGGCGTCGAGCCTCACCTCGGCCATGAGGAACCTCCGCGTCGTTCGCTCTAGAACCGGCCCTGCGGGCGCGCCCGTCCCGGGTGGGGATCGCGGGGGCGCGGCCCGGCCGGACCACCCATTATCCCTGCAGCGGCGGGCGCCGTCGCACGACCCTCACGGCTGGTTCTCGCCGTGGAAGAGCTCGGATACCGAACCTTCCTCGAACACCGCCCGGATCGTCTCCGCGATCATCGGGGCGATCGATAGCACCGTGAGGTTGTCGAGCTTCTTCTCCGAGGGGACCGGCAACGTGTTGGTCACCACGAGCTCTTCGATCGGCGCGTTCTTTATGCGGTCTATGGCCGGGCCGGACAGAATCGCGTGCGTGGCCGCCGCGTAGACGGCTCCGGCGCCGGCCTCCTTGAGCGCCTTGGCACCGTCGGTGATCGTTCCGGCCGTGTCGATCATGTCGTCGACCAGCACGCACACCTTGCCGGCGACGTCGCCGACCACCGCGCCGGTGCGCGACACGTTGGGTTGGTCGCGGCGGCGCTGCTTGTGCAAGAAGGCGACCTGGCCCCCGAGGCCGTGGAACTGGTCGAGGTGCTCGACCCACTTGTCGGCCAGTCTCACCCCGCCGGAGTCCGGAGACACGATCACGTAGTCGTCGTCGAGGTCGAGGTGCTCGGCGAAGTAGTCGGCCAGCAGCGGCAGGGCGGTGAGGTGGTCGAAGGGGACGTTGAAGAAGCCCTGGATCTGACCGGTGTGCAGGTCGACCGACATCACCCGATCGGCCCCCGCGACCTCGTAGAAGTCGGCGATCAACCGCGCCGTTATCGGTTCGCGACCACGCGCCTTACGGTCCTGGCGGGAGTACGGATACAGGGGGGCGACGGCCGTGATCCGCTTGGCCGACGCGAGCTTGAGCGCCTGGATCATGATCATCTGCTGCATCACGTGGTGATCCACGGGGTCACACATCGACTGGATCACGAACGCGTCGCAGCCGCGCACCGATTCGCCGAAGCGCGCGTAGGTCTCCGAGTTGGCGAAGGTGGCGAAGGTCACCTCGCCCAGTTTCATCCCGAGGTGAGCGGCGACCTCCTGTGCAAGCTCGGGATGGGCATCGCCCGAGAAGATCATCAGCCGCTTGTGCGTGGGCAGTTCCACCTCGTCCCCTTCGCTACTCGGCCGTCTGCGCGTCGCCGCCCCGGGACACGTCTCCGTCGCCGGGGCCTTCCTTCTCAGTATCGCCCATCGCCCCACCCCCGGCCGGATGCGCTTGGGGATCCATGCGGTTGCCCCGTCCGGGGAGCATGCGCGCCGGCACCCCGACCGCCAGGCTCCCCGGAGGGACGTCGCGCACCACCACCGAGCCCGCTCCGGTCGCCGCGCCTTCCCCGAGGTGCACCGGGGCCACGAGCATGGTGTCGGAGCCGACGTAGACGCGGTCCTCGATCACCGTCGGATGCTTGCTGCGCCCGTCCCAGTTGCACGTGATCGTGCCGGCCCCGATGTTGACGCCGCGTCCGACCGTGGCGTCCCCGAGATAGGCGAGGTGGTTGGCCTTGCTGCCCTCCCCCAGCGTGGTCGCCTTGCTCTCGACGAAGGTGCCGAGGCGCGCCCCGCGGGCGAGCACGGTCCCCGCGCGCAGGGAAGCGAAGGGCCCGACGCTCGCCTCGGGCCCGATGTCCGAGGACACGGCCACGGCGAAGGTCACCGATGCGGCCGCCCCCACGGTCGTGTCCACCAGGCGCACCTGGGGGCCGATGACGGCACCGGAACCCACCGTGGTGGCGCCTTCCAGGAAGGTGAACGGCAGCACCGTGACGTCGGGCTCGAGCGTGACCGTCGGATCGATGTGGGTCGTCGCGGGATCGACGATCGTGACCCCTCGCTCCATCCAGCGCGTGCACGTGCGGCGGCGCAGGATCGCCCCCGCGGCGGCGAGCTGGACCCGGTCGTTCACGCCTGCGACCTCCTCGGGATCGGCGCGCACCGCGGCGATATCGACCCCCATGGCGGCGAGCTCGCCGATCGCGTCGGTGAGGTAGAGCTCGCCCTGCACGTTGGCGTCGCCGACCCGCTCGAGCGCCGCGGCGAGGGGGTCCACCTCGAGCAGGTAGACGCCGGCGTTGATCTCGCGCACCTCTCTCTCTGCTCCGCGCGCGTCGCCGTCCTCGACGATGCGGGCCACGGTCCCGCGTTCGTCGCGCAGCACCCTGCCGTAGCCCGAGGGATCGTCCACCACCGCGGTGAGCAGCGCGTTGCGCTGTGGGAGCTCCAAGAGAGACAGCAGCGTCGAGGACTGCAGCAGGGGGCAGTCGCCGGAGACGACCAACACCCGTTCGGTACCGGCGGGCACCCCGGCGAGTCCCACCCGCACCGCATCGGCGGTGCCGCGCGGCGGATCCTGGACCGCGTAGGTGAGCCCGTCGAAGCCGCGCGCCTGCATCGCGGCGGCGACCTCCTCGACCCGCCGCGATGCCACCACGACCGTGGCCTCGAGATCCAGGGAGGACAACGCCGCAAGGACGTGGCCGAGCAGCGGCCGGCCGGCGACCTCGTGCAGGACCTTGGGCAGCCGTGACCGGAACCTCTTGCCCTCGCCCGCGGCCAGGACCACCGCGCTGATGTTTCCCCCCGGCACCGGACCTCCTCGCGTCGTCGGGATCGTCGCGGGCACGATCCACGGAGCATCCGCTGCCCCGCGTGGATTCGAACCACGTCCTAGGGAACCAAAATCCCTCGGGCTACCGATTACCCCACGGGGCAGGGCAGGGTCAGTCTACCGATGTAAGGGTCCCGTCAGGCTCGCACCTCGCGCTGCAGGAACTCGATGCACTCCGGGCGCGACCTGGTGACGCGCACGACGTCGAACTCCGTGCGCACCGCGTCGGCGATGTCGTGGGCGTGATCCTCGTTCTCGGCGATCGCGAACATCGTGGGGCCCGAACCGCTCATGGCCGCACCCAGCGCGCCGGCCGCCAGCAGGGCTTCCTTCTTGTCCTGCAGGCGGGGCCGCAGCTTGAAGGCCGCGACCTCGAGGTCGTTGTAGAGGAGGTCGGCGACCTCGTGCACGTTGCCGGCGCCGAGCGCCAGCGTCATCGGCGACGGGCTCGCCGCGTCCTGGGGACCGACCTCATCGAATGCGGCATAGACGTCGCGGGTGAGCAGGCCCTCGTGCGACATACCGAGAACGATGTGGAGATCGGCGGGGGCCGGCAGGGGCGTGAGCTTCTCGCCGCGGGCCGTGGCCAGCGCGGTCCCGCCCTCTATGCAATAGGGCACGTCGCTGCCCACCGTGGCGGCCACGGCGAGGGTGTCGGCGCGGTCGAGGCTCAGCCGCCACAGCTCGTTGAGGGCAACGATGATGCCCGCGGCGTTGCCGCTGCCTCCCCCGAGGCCGGCGCCTATCGGGATGTGCTTGACGATGCGGACCCGCACCCCGCGCTCGCCCGCCGCACGACCGACCAGCGCTTGGGCGGCCCGGTAGGCGAGGTTCTCCTGCGCGGTCGGCGGCTCGCCGAGGACGCCCTCGGCGAGCTCCATGTCGACCTCGATGCCCCCGCCGTCGGTCAGCGCGACCTCGATGTCGTCGCCGAAGGAGATCCCGTGCAGGATCGTCTCGATCTCGTGGTAGCCGTCGGGACGGCGGCCGACCACCCTGAGGAACAGGTTGACCTTGGCATGTGTACGCAGGCGCACGCGAACGAGCTCCTCGGACATGGCTTGTCACTCCCTCACGGAGCCGGGGCGGCTCCCCGCCGGTCAGGATAAGCGCGCCCGGACCCGAGCCGCCGGGCGAGGGCCACGAAGCCGTCGAGGCCGATCCTTTCCGGACGCTCACCGGGGTCGATGCCTGCGACCTCGAGCGCCGCGGCGGCCGCCGCCGTGGACGAGAAGAGCGCGCCGAGCGAGTTCCGCAGGGTCTTGCGGCGCTGGGCGAAGGCGGCGCCGACCACGTCGCGCAACGGCTCGTAGGGGATCGGCGGGGGCGTCACGCGCACGATGCGCGCCACCGCGGAGTCGACCTCGGGCACGGGAAAGAACGCCGTGCGGGCCACCCCAACGGCGACCTCGGCCCGTGCGAAGTAAGACACGAGCACGCTGGTGCGCCCGTACGCCGGGTCGCCGGGACCGGCGGCGAGCCGCTCGGCGACCTCGCGTTGCACCATGACCGTGAGCCTGGCGATGTCCGGCGCCTGCTCCAGCACCCGCAGCACGACCGTGGCGGCGATGCGGTAGGGCAGATTGGCGACCAGCGCCGAGGCGCCGAACGAGCCGGGGTCGATCCGCAATGCGTCGCCGGCGACGATGTCGACCTGCGGCAGATCGCCGACGACCTCGTGCAGTACCCCGACCAGCCGCGGGTCGGCCTCCACGGCGATCACCCGACGGGCCCTGTCCGCCAGCCCGAGAGTGAGCGAGCCCGCGCCGGCCCCGATCTCGAGGACGACGTCGTCGGGCCCGACACCGGACACGGCCACGAGCTTGCGGATCGTGTTGGGGTCGACGACGAAGTTCTGGCCCAGCTCCCGCCGAGGCCTGATCCCGTGCGCGTCCAGCAAGGCACGCAGGCGGCGTGCCCCGAGCAGTTCGGTCACCGCAGTCCCAGCAACGCTTGCGCGTTCGCGTCGGTGCGACGGGCAAGCTCAGAGGCGTCCTCACCGCGCGCCGCGGCGAGCGCGGCCCCCACGTGCACCACGTTGGCCGGCTCGTTGGGCCGGCCCCTGTGCGGCTCCGGGGTGAGGAACGGGGCGTCGGTCTCGACCACGAGACGGTCCGCCGGCACGCTCACCGCGGCGGCACGCAGATCGTCCGCCGAGCGGAACGAGACGTTGCCGGCGAAGCCGATGTAGGCCCCGAGCTCGAGCGCACGCCGCAGCTCGGCCTCGTCGCCGGACCAGCAATGGAACACGAGCCGCCGCGGCGGCCCGACCGCCTCGAGCCGGTCCAGAACGAGCGTTGCCGAACGACGCGTATGGATCACCAGGGCGCGGTCCGAACGAGCGGCCAGCGCGATGTGGAAGTCGAAGACCTCGGCCTGGCGTTGCAGCGGGACGGTGTCACGGTAGAGATCGAGTCCGGTCTCGCCCACCGCTACGACCCCGGGCGCCCGGACCAGCTCCTCGAGCGCGGCTGCGTCCTCATCGGAGAATTCGTCGCAATCGTTGGGATGTACCCCGACGGCCGCGTACACGCCGTCCGACCCGGCCAGCGCCGCGCAGCGGCGCGACGACGCGATGTCGATCCCCACCGTCAGAAGTGACGCGACGCCGGCGGCTCGGGCCCGCTCGAGGGCGGCCGCGGCCCCGCCCTCGCACAGCTCGAGGTGGCAGTGCGAGTCGAACCACCCCACGCTGCGCTCCTTAGGTCGCCTCGTGGCGAGGGAACAGCGGCGGGCCTTTGGTCACCTCGGCCCCCGCCGGCAGGAGATCCCAGCGGCCGTGATCGGGCAGGTTCGGAGCCTCCAGCCCGTCCGTGTAGCCGAGGCGCCGCCAGATCTCCCGGGTCGAGCGCGGCATCGCGGGGTGCAGCGTCAGCGCGATCAGCCGCAGAGAGTCCAGCAGCACGTAGAGGACCACCTCGAGGTGGCGGCGCTCGCCGGGGTCCCGGGCCAGCGTCCACGGCGCGACCTCCTCGACGTAGGCGTTCGCCTTGCGCACGAACCGCCACGCGGCCCGCAGCGCCTCGTGCGGAGCGATCGTGTCGATGCCTGCCGTCATGTCGGCCACGGCGGCGTGAAAGGTCGCCCTGAGCTCGTCCTCGGACGCACCGATCTCGTCCCGGCGCGGTGGTTCCGGCACGATCCCGTCGAGGTAGCGCTCGGCCATGTTGAGGACGCGCGACACGAGGTTGCCGAGGTCGTTGGCGAGATCGGTGTTGTAGCGGTCCCGCAGCGCCTCCCACGAGAACGAGCTGTCGCCGCCGAAGGGGATGTCCCGCATGAAGTAGTAGCGGCAGGCATCGGATCCGAAGGCGTCGACCAGCTCGTGCGGCGAGATCGACGTCAGCCGCGTCTTCGACATCTTCTCGCCGCGCACCAGCAGATACCCGTGGGCGAAGACACGCCGGGGCAGCGGGAGGTCCAGCGCCATCAGCATCGCCGGCCAGATCACCGTGTGGAACCACAGGATGTCCTTGCCGATTAGGTGCAGGTCGGCCGGCCACACGGCATCGAAGCGGGCCGGATCGGTGCCGTAGCCGATCGCGGTGACATAGTTCAGCAGGGCGTCGACCCACACGTAGATCACGTGCTTGGGGTCCCACGGCACCGGGACTCCCCAGTCGAAGGACACCCGCGAGATCGACAGGTCCTCGAGGCCCTGGCGGACCTTGCCCAGCACCTCGTTGCGTCGGGCTTCGGGCTGGACGATGTCGGTGGTCTCATACAGCTCGATCAGACGCTCGCGGTAGCGGGACAGCCGAAAGAAGTAGTTGTCCTCCTCGACCTCCTCGGGCACGAGATCGTGCAGCGGGCAGCGCCCGTCGACGAGCTCGTCGGGCGTCTTGAACGCCTCGCAGCCGAGGCAGTACAGGCCCCGGTAGGTGCCGAGGTAGACGTCGCCGGTGTCGTGCAACGCCTGCACGAAGGCGGCAACGGCTTGCTCGTGACGCGGTTCTGTGGTGCGGATGAAATCGTCGTAGGAGATGTCCAGTGCGTCCCACACCGCCTTCCACTTGGGCAGGATCGCGTCGAGGAACTCCCGGGGGGTCTGACCCCGCTGCTGGGCCCGGCGCTGGATGTTCTGCCCGTGCTCGTCGGTACCGGTGAGGTAGTGGACCCGGCGTCCCTGCAGCCTGCGGAAACGCGCTATGAAGTCTCCGGCAATCGTCGTGTAGGCGTGACCGATGTGGGGATCCGCCGTGGGGTAGTAGATCGGTGTGGTGAGATAGAAGACCTCGTCGCTCATGGATCCTCTAGTATCCACCGGCTTCGGCCCGCCGTGGGGCACTTGCGGTCGCGCCGCGGCCCCGCATATGGGCGCGGCGATGGTTGACCCCGCACCCGCCGCAGCCTACGATGCCCACAACGCTGGCCCTTGTGTCAGGTAGACCTACCAAGGGGGACGCATGAAGTCCACGGGGGTGGTGCGCAAGATAGACGAACTCGGGCGTATCGTCCTCCCCTCCGAGATGCGCAAGGTCTTCGCCATCAACGAGGGCGACCAGCTCGAGATCAGCGTCGAGGGCGAGCGCATCATTCTCGAGAAGCGGCACGACGTATGCATCTTCTGCAACGCCGAGTCACCCGAGATCGATTACCGGGGCCGCAAGGTGTGCCACGCGTGTGCCGCCGAGCTCGGCCGTAGGAGCCGCACCGAGGTGCGCCTACCCGACGTCGAGACCACCGGCCCCCAGTCCGGCTAGTCCTGCTCCCGCCCGGTCACCAGGGCATCGAACACATCCCGGCGCCTGACGTTGTGTGCGCGCGCGACCTCGGACAGGGCTCGGCTGCGCTCGACACCCGCATCCATGCGCCGGCGCGCGTCGCGTGCGAGCTCCTCCGGCGGAACCGCAGCGCCACGCCCCCGCACCGCTCCGCCGACGACCACCACCACCTCGCCGCGCACCTGCCGCTCGCCGGCCCAGCGTGCGAGCTCGGGTAACGGCCCGCGGCGCACCTCCTCGTGCACCTTGGTGAGCTCGCGGGCGATCGCCGCGGGGCGCGCACCGAGCACGTCTGTGGCATCGGCGAGCAGGTCGGCGAGGCGATGGGGCGACTCGTAGAGCACGAGGGTGCGGGGATCCTCGGCAAGTTCGCGCAGGCGGCGCCGGCGCTCGCCGCGGCGCCGGGGCAGGAAGCCCTCGAAGGTAAAGCGAGCCGGGGGCAGACCCGACAGGGTGAGAGCCGTGAGCGCGGCCGACGGACCCGGCACCGCCTCGACCGGCACGCCGGCGGCGATGCACGCCTGCACCAACCGGAAACCGGGGTCCGACAGCCCCGGCGTGCCGGCATCGCTGACCAACGCCACCGTCTCGCCCCGGCGCAACCGACGCAGGAGCTCGGGGGCCCGGACGCGCTCATTCGCATCGTGGTAGGAGACCAGGTCGCGAGCGGAGATCCCGTGATGGCTGAGCAGCTTGCGCGTCCTGCGCGTGTCCTCGCACGCGATCGTGTCGGCCGCGGCGAGGACGTCGAGCGCTCGCAGGGTGATGTCCCTGAGGTTGCCGATCGGGGTGGCGCACAACACGAGGCGTCCGCTCATCCCGGCCTCCACGGCGCGAACGCGTAGGCGATCACCTCGACCAGCACGGATCTCCACGACGACGCGTCGCTCGCCACGCGGTGTCCCCTGAGGAAGGAGCCCGCGGCGTGCACCGCGTAGGGATCGGCCGGCACGCCGCTGTGATCGGCGAGCGACACGAGGTTGGTCGCCCCCGGGCGGCGCCAATCACCGGTGAGCCAGGCTGCGTCGTCGACCGAGAAGATCACCAGCCGCGCCGGGGGGCCGGTAGGAGGCTCCACGGGGCGCAGGTGCACCGGTGCCGCGGGGGCGTCGATGTCGAGGTGGGCGAGACCTGCCTCGCTCATCACCCACTCCACGATACGGGTGAGATCGGCCCCCGCCTCGCCGGGGCCGTGGTGCCCGGGGCGGGGGGCCGACAGCGGCGGGCGAGTGTCCGGCAGCGACGCCATGGTCGCCGCCCGTCGCGGGGCGTGCAGGCCCCGTTCGAGGATGCGATCCACGATCCACCCGCCCTGCCCGTCGGCGAGCACCACCGGGCGTTTGACGCGGGCGATCTGCCGCGCTACACGCCGCGCCACGGGCCCGAGCGGGCCGTGGGTGTCGCGCCGGTGGTAACGCTTGCCCGGCCCCCGATAGGAGAGCACCCGTGCGTGGCGGCGATCGAAGCCGAGCTCGCTGAGGTGCAGCTGGAACAGATCCCCCGAGCGCGACGTGCTGTCCCACCCGCCCAGCAGCAGCAGCGTGCGGTGGGGGTGCACCTCGGCGACCGGTGGCGTGGTGGCGAAACGGCGCGACACCGCCATGCCCCCGAGACCGACGATCGCCGCGAGCGTGATCACGGCCACGGTGGTGCTCGGGAGCGCCTCGGTCCCGTGGCGAGCGTGCTCCCGCCAGCCCAGCAGCGCCGCCGCGTGCAGCGGAGCCACGATCACGACCAGGAGCGCGGCGAGCCACGCGCCGATCGCCGCAAGCGCGGACAGAGCCGCGCCCAGCAGGCACACGACGTAGCCGTAGCCTAGGTAACCCCACAGTCCCGGGGCCCTGCTGCCCACGCCTTCGACGAGGGCGTTGGCCGCCCGCACCGCCAGAGCCGCGGCGACCGGTACGCCGAGCGCGGCAGCCACGGCGATCAGCGGGGCGTAGCGCAGCGCGACGCCGGCGTAGTAGAGGGCGGCCGAGGGGATCGAAGCGGCGGCGGCCACCGCCGCGAGACGCCCGGCGACCAGCAGGTAACGGGGAAGGCTCGCGCCGCGCCGGGGGCCGTCGCTGAGGTACAGGGTGGCGGCCAGCACCGTGCCCCGCACCACGACGCTGAGGGCCAGGGCGAGCACTACCCATACCCACGAGGATGCGTAGGCGATCGTCTGCTTGACGTCGAAGAAGACGTCGCTCGGGAAAGCGGCGGTCGACGCCGCCGACGCCGCGCCGGTGGGGAAGACCCCGAGGCCGATCAGCCACGCGCCGGCCACCGCCTCGAGCCCGAGCGGAAGGAGGGCCAGGGGGGTGCGGCGGATGCTGGTGACGCCGGCTCTGAGGGTCCTCACGGCGCCCACAGCCTACGTGGCGCACCCCGCACAACGGCGGTTCCGCGGGGTCCCCCCTATGCTTCCGCATCGTGTCCTGCCTTCCCATCGGAACCGGCGCGCCCCGCCAACGCTCGTGGTCCCGACGCGACACGGCCGCGCTGGCCGCGGTCACCGCGGTAGCGCTCGGTCTGCGGTTGGCACGGCTCGCCGACCCCCACGCGCTGATCTTCGACGAGACCTACTACGCCAAGGATGCGTGCTGGTACGCGCTGGCGAACCCCCACGTGTGCCACGTCTCGAGCGAGATCACCTGGGTCCACCCGCCGCTCGGCAAATGGCTGATCGCCGCCGGGATCGCGGTCTTCGGGTTCGACAGCTTCGGTTACAGGATCGTCCCGGCGATCGCCGGAACCGTGGTGGTCGCCCTCACCTACCTGCTGGCGCGCAGGCTGCTGCGCTCCACCGCCGCGGCCGTCTTCGCCTCTGTGCTGCTGGCTCTTGACTTCATGGAGTTCGTGCAGTCCCGCACCGCGATGCTGGACATCTTCGTCCCGCTGTTCGGGCTCGCCGCGCTCTTGTGCGCCTTGCGCGACCGCGACCGCATCGCCGCGGCCGCATCCGGAAGCCCGCTTCCCCGGCTCGCCACCCTGCGTCCGTGGAGGCTGGCGGCCGGGATCGCCGCCGGGGCGGCGGTCGCATCCAAGTGGAACGGGGGCCTGCTGTGGGCCGCGGTGATCGCGCTCAGCGTGGGCTGGGAGCTGGCCGCGCATCGCGGCCGCCGCCTGTGGCGGGAGGCACCGTCTCTGGTCGCGTGGCTGGTGCTGGTTCCGGTGGCGGTCTACTGCCTCACCTACGTCGGACGTCTCTCGGACCTCGACGTTGCGAAGTTGTGCCGCCAGTACGAGCCCGGCCCCGGCTGCCGCACGGTGGCCCACGAGTCGTGGCCGCTGCGCCTTGCGCATCTGCAGGTCTACATGCTCGACTTCCACCGGGGTCTGTCGAGCACCCATCCCTACGAGTCGCCACCGTGGTCGTGGCTGCTGATCAAGCGCCCGGTGTCCTATTACTTCTGCACCGGTTCGAGCTGCAAGCCGCCCGCTCCCGACGGCGACTACTCGGAGGTCATGACGGTCGGCGAGCCGCTCACCTGGTGGTTGTCGCTACCGGCGTTGGTGGCGGTCGCGGTCGCATGGTGGCGCAAGCTGATGCGGGCCCCGCCGCGCCCACCGGGGACGCCCCCGCGCCCGCCGTGCGAAGGGACGATCCTGACCGGGTTCGCGTTCTCCTACTTGCCGTGGCTCGCGCTGACCGGCAGCCGCCAGGCGGTCTTCATCTTCTACGTGCTGCCGGCGGTGCCGTTCATGTACCTCGCCCTCGCCTACGTGGCCCGGCGCATCGGGCACGGCCTCGGAGGCAGGGTGGCCGGGGCCGCTCTGGTGGCCGCCGCGGTGGCGCTGTTCGCCTTCTACTATCCGCTGCTGGCCAACGTGCCGATCCCGCAACAGCAGTGGCGCCAGCGGGTGGCGCTGTTCGACCACTGCTCCCGGCCCGCGGAGCCGGCACGCACCGGCTCGGGCAGGGGGACCGGCACCTCCGAGCAGAACCTGCCGCCTACCGGGTGGTGCTGGATCTGAGATTCGCGGGACGCGCGCGGTGCACGGCAACGAGCCTCACGGTGAAATGCACCGGGGTGCCGGGCGGCACCGCGCCGGGGTAACCGCCGGGACCGAAGGCGCTCGGAGCGGGGATCTCGAGCCGGCGCACCCCCCCGACTGCCATCCCCACGAGGCCGGCGTCCCAACCCGCGATCAGCTGGCCGGTGCCGAGCCGTGCGACGATCGGCCCGCCGTGACGCGCGCTCGAATCGAAGATCTTGCCCGAGGTCAGGCGACCCACGTAGTCGACGACGACGACGTCGTCGCGCTCCGCCACCGCGCCGCGCCCGCAACGCTCGTCCACGTACCACAGCCCGCCCTGGAGATGCACCGTGCGGCCGGGGACACAGGCCGCCCTCCCGCCCGTTGTTCCGCCGCAGCCTCCGAGGGCGACGGCGCCGGCTAGTAGCGCCAACAGGGCCGTAGCCAGGGTCGTGCGTGCTCGCACCGTCCGACCTACGGACCGACCCGGTTTGCTCATGCCGTGAGCGGGTACTGAGCGGCGCAACGCTGCACGGTGCAGCGGGCCGTCAAGGAGGTGTCGGATGGGCATCGGTGCGGGCATCGTGCTTCTCGCCATCGGGATCATCATGCTGGTCTTCGGCGTCGTCCCGGTGATCGCCTGGATACTGATCGCTCTTGGGATCCTGGCGATCATCCTGTCGTTCACCGCCGTGGTCCCGTGGGGCCGGCGGCGTGACGTCGTCGTCGAGCGGGATCGCGTGATCCGCGAGTAGGACAAGGCGGTTCGCACCCCTCTGTGAACGCAGCGCGTCGGGTATCCTGGAGATGTCCGGCCCCCCCGAAGCACCGCCGGACATCCCCGCCGGATACCCGGTCGCGGCTGCACGGTCGCGCGCGGCCGGGCACCGACCCTTGGAGGTAGGCATGCTCGACGCCGTGATCGGCGTGCTTCTGCTGCTCGTGCCGGTGAACATCGTGGTGGCGATGGTGCGCTACAACCGGCGCAGCCAGGCCCGGGGCTGACCGCCCCACCCGGCCACGCGCCGGTGCATCTCGAACATCGATAGACATCGGCCCCCTCGCTCGAGGGGCCCCGTCGCGCTCGCCGGCCCCGTCATGCCCGCCGGCCCCCGCCCATCCGGTAACCCGCGATCCTGCGCTTAGCGCCGCTCGGGCGGGGTATGCAGCAAGGCAATCGTCGACCGAGGAGGACGGAAGGCCATGCTCTTGTTGCTTGCCGCGTCGGGTGCCCTCACCACGATCCTGTGGGTGATCGCCGTGATCCTCGTGATCTGGGGCATCGTCACGATCTTGCGGGGAGGCCTCGTGATGGGCATCGTGCTCATCATCATCGGCCTGCTGGTCGGGCCGGGGGGCGTAAGCATCTTTACCTGAGCCCGGGCTGCGGAGACGGAAAGCGGGTGGCGTAGCGCCACCCGCTTCGTCCCGTCACCTCTGCGGTGGTTAGCCGCGGTAGCAGTTGGGCCATGCATCGGGCCCCTGGCCCGCCAGCACCCGCTGTGCCACCGCGATCTGCTCACCAGGGGTGGCGAGATCGGCACGAGGCGCGTAGGCGAGACCGCCGTAGGCCTCCCACGTCGACTGGGTGAACTGCAGGCCGCCGTAGTAACCGTTGCCGGTGTCGGCGCTCCAGTTGCCGCCCGACTCACACGCCGCGACGGCCGACCAGTCGGCTCCGTAGGAGCTCCACGAGGTGCCGGAGGACGAGGCCTCCGTGGTGCCGGAACCGCCGGCGGGGGCCGAGCCCCAGTCGTCGACGATCAGGCGTTGCCCGACCCGGATGTAGTTGGGGTCGGAGAGGTGGTTCACCGCCGCCAGCTCGGCCACGGTGTGCCCGTGGGCTGCGGCGAGTGCGGACAGGGTGTCACCCCTGTGCACGGTGTGGTACGTGGCCGCCCACGCGGGGGCGGCGGTAAGTGTCGCCGCCGCCACACCGGCGGCGACCGTTCCCAAGAGCTTGCTTCGCATATCACTCCCTTCGTCGTCTCCTTCACCTCCCCACCAGGAACCGGGCGGGAAGGACGTGCGTCGGGATGTCGGTCTCTGTATCAACCTCCTTTCGATCTGCTCGCTGTGGCGCGGCCCACCCCACGCGCGAAACCTCTAGGGGCCTCTCCGTGGGGGCGGACCGTCACGCCAGGGGAAGTGGAACCGGTCCGGCGTCGACCGTACCAGAGGTGCTCGCGTAGTCACGCACCCCCTCGCGCCCCGCTACGCCTCGCCGTGGCTCCGACGCGGAGCGTGACCAACCGCCTCCTCTGCGTCGCCGGCGGCGGAGCTCGGGGAGGACCTCAGGCCCCCGACCTCGAACGGTTACCCAGCCCGGACGACCAACGTGGCCGCGCCGGGCGCCGTGAGCAAGGATGGGAGGGACGCGGTGCGGCACTGGCGAGGACGGCGTGCGGCTGCAGCGATGGCTCTGGTGTGCGCCGGGGCCCTGGTGAGCGTGCCCTCGGTGGCTGCGGCGGACCAGGTCACCGACGTGTTGCCGTTGCCGTCACCGAGCCCGAGCGATCTCCTACCCGCCGGCGCCGGCTCGACCCTCGACCAGGTGACCCACAAGGTGAAAGACACCGTGGACCAGCTCGGCGACGCGCTGTCCCGGAGCACCGGCGAGGACCCCTCGGATGAGACGTCGGGATCGACCTCTCCCCCTTCGGGCTCGGGGTCCTCGGGGGCGAGCGACCCGGCCCGGGGCGGCAGCACGGCAACCGACCCGGCTCACACGAGTGGCGACGCCCGATCGGCGAGCCACATGCTGCGGACGCTCGGCATCCGCATCCACCCCACCGACCGCCCTTGCTGCTCGGGCAACCCGCGCCTCAGCGCCCTCGTGCGCAGGTTCGAGGCGCTGATCGCACGACAGAGCGTCCTCGGCAACCGGATCGACAAGCTCCAGGCCGAGCTGCGGTCCCTGCGAGCGCAGCGCTCCCGCACCGACGGGGCGGGCGAACGAGCGATCGGCGACGTGGGCCTGGCCGCCGCCCGGCTCGTGCTCGCCCTGCAGGACGGCATGCTGCTCGCGGATCCGACCCGGGGTCGCGACGTCTCGGCTTCCGCCACCGTCGCCGCGTCCCGCATCGCTGCGATTGTGCGGCGCAGGGACCGCGTGGTCGCGTTGCGCGCGCGCCTCGACCGCATGATCGCCTCGCATCGCCGGGAGATGCGCCGGCTGACGACCGCGATCGCCGCCCTGCGCAAGCAGGAGACGGCCACCCGCCGGATCCGCCAGGAGACGCTGTCGATCGCCCTGGCCCCCGTACGCGGCTACCGCCCCGATCCCGCGACGGCTCCCACCCGCCGGGCGGCGATCGCCGTGCGCACCGCCCTGCGCCAAGTCGGCGATCCCTACGTTTGGGGGGCCGCCGGTCCCGACAGCTTCGATTGCTCTGGTCTCACGATGTACGCATGGGCGCACGCGGGGCTGCTGCTACCGCACAACGCCGCCGCCCAGGCGGCGGTGATCCGCCACGTTCCCTTTAGCCGCATCGAGCCGGGTGACCTACTCTTCTACGAGCACCCGATCGGTCATGTGACGATGTACATCGGCAACGGGGAGATGGTGGAAGCGCCCTACACCGGGGCCTACGTCAGGGTCGTGCCGGTCCGCACCTACGACCTCGTCGCCGCGGGACGTCCGTGACCTCGTCCGGCGGTGCTACGGCGGCGAGCGCCGGGACGCCGTCCGCAGAGCGCCTGCGCACGGTCCTCGATGGGCGCTGGGCGGCGGTGCGCAACCAGGTGCGCGACGTCTTGCGCGACCCGCTTTTCCGGCCCCGTTACGGGCTCGCACTGCACGAACAGCGCGCCCTCGTGCTCGAGCAGCTGCGGGCCCTGGCGGCCACCCCCGGGCCGCGCCTGCTGTTCCCCAAGGAGTACGGAGGCGAGGACGACGTCGGGGGTGCGCTCGTCGCCTTCGAAATGCTGGCGCTGTCCGACCTCTCCCTGCTGGTCAAGGCGGGCGTGCAATGGGGGTTGTTCGGCGGGGCGATCAGGCATCTCGGCACACGGCAACACCACGCCCGCTACCTCCCGGACGTGATGACCGTCGCCCTCCCGGGTTGCTTCGCGATGACCGAAACGGGCCACGGCTCCGACGTCCACTCTCTGCGCACCACCGCGACCTTCGATCCCGAGCGCGACGGCTTCGTGATCGACACGCCCGACGAGGATGCCCGCAAGGACTACATCGGCAACGCCGCACTGCACGGCCGCGTGGCGGTGGTCTTCGCACAGCTGCACGTGAACGGCACCGACCACGGGGTGCACGCGTTCGTGGTGCCGATCCGCGATGCCTCCGGGGAGCCGGCGGCCGGCGTCGGCATCGAGGACTGCGGACACAAAGAGGGGCTCAACGGCGTCGACAACGGGCGCCTGAGCTTCCATAAGGTGTTCGTGCCGCGCTCTGCACTGCTCGACCGTTTCGGATCGGTCGGGCCCGACGGCTCCTACAGCAGCCCGATCGACAAACCTTCTGCGCGCTTCTTCACGATGCTGGGGACCCTGGTACAGGGGCGCGTGAGCGTGTCGGGTGCGGCTCTGGCGGCGGCCAAGCTGGCCCTGACGATCGCGGTGCGCTACGGGCTGGTCAGGCGGCAGTTCCGCAGGCCCGGAGACGGCGAAGAGATCGTGCTGCTCGACTATCGGCAGCACCAGCGGCGCTTGCTGCCGGCGCTCGCCCGCACCTACGCCTTGCACTTCGCCCAGGAAGGACTGGTCGCCGCCTACCACGACTCCTTCTACGACCCCGACACGAGCGACACCGACCGCCGCCGCCTGGAGTCGCTGGCCGCCGGCATCAAGGCAACGACCACGTGGCACGCGGCTCACACGATCCAGACGTGCAGGGAGGCGTGCGGCGGCGCCGGTTACATGTCCGTCAACCGCCTGCCCGGGCTGCGGGCCGACATCGACGTCTTCACCACCTTCGAGGGTGACAACACGATCCTGATGCAGCTGGTCGCCAAGGGGCTGCTCACCCGCTACCAGCAGGAGTTCGAGAGCCTCGACGTCCTCGGCACGGCGCGCTTCGTGGCCGACCGATTCGTCGAAGCGGTGATCGAGCGCACCGCCGCTCGTTCCCTGATCCAGAGGCTCGTCGACGCCGCTCCGGGACGCGACGACGACGCCGACCTGTTCGACCGCAGCCACCACGTCGAGCTGTTCGAGTGGCGCGAGAAACACGTCCTCGACGGCCTCGCGCGCCGCCTGCGAGCCGGCCTCGGTTCGGACGCCGACCCCTTCGAGGTGTTCAACGCTGCTCAGGACCACGTGCTGCTCGCCGCCCGTGCCCACATCGATCGCGTCGTGCTCGAGTACTTCGTCGCCGCGATCGACGAGTGCGACGACCCGTCGGTCGCGGCGCTGTTGAATCGGGTGTGCGACCTGTACGTGATGTCGACGCTCGAGGAGCACCGGGCGTGGTTCCTCGAGCACGGCAGGCTCTCGCCCCCGCGGGCCAAGGCGGTGATCGCCGCGGTCAACGACCTCTGCGCCGAGCTACGCGCCCACGCACGCCTCCTGGTCGACGCCTTCGGGATTCCGCAGGAGGTCGTCGGCGCGCCGATCGCGCTGGGCGACGAGGCTCGCAGGCAGACGTTGCGACGCGGCTAGACACCCCGCGTTCCCGTCACGGCCGGCGCGTCGCCTCCGTCCCGGGTGGCTCGGGTACGGTCTCGTGCTCGGCGGTGGCATCGAGATCGACGGCCGCGTCCAGGCCCTCCAGCACCTCTTGAGCCGCGGCCACGGCACCGGCGAGGCGCTCGCGCAGGGCCTGCTCGGCATCGCGCAGCGACACCAGCCGCCGGCGGGCGTCGGCCACTATCCTCTCGGCCTCGGCACGCGCTTGCTCCAGCATGCGCTCGGCTTCGCGGCGGGCTTCGGTGACCGTGCGCTCCGCTTCTGCGGCGGCGTCCTCACGCAACCTGCGAGCCTCCTCGGCCGCCGAGTTGCGCAGCTCGTCCACCGCGCGCCGGCCCTCGTCGAGAATCCGCTCGACCTCGAGGCCCGCGTAGCGGGCAGGGTCGCTCTTCTCCCGGCGGAGGTCCTCGAGGGCCGCGACGGCGTCCTCGTAGTCGGCCGTGAGCTCGGCGATGAAGGCGTCGACCTCGTCCGGGTCGTAACCGAACATCCTCTTGTGGAAGGTGAGCTCCTGGCCCTCGGTGCCGGTCCCGCCCCCGGCGTCCGCAGGCATCTCTTCCGGTCGGCTCTGCATCGCCCTCCCCGCTCCCGTCGTCAGTGCCGGGTCCCTCGAGGCCCGGCTACCGAACATCACATACCCTACGTGGGCCCGGACGCGCGCGCCGCGACCCGGCCCCGGGCCAAGACGGAGCCGGATACACTCGGGGCCATCCCACGGCTGGGGGTGAGGGAGGAATATGAGGGCTGGCCGCCGGCTCGGCGGAAGGCTTTCGGTGGCGGCCGTGGCCTGCACCCTGGCGCTGTGTGCATGCGGCCTCACGGGCTCGTCGACGTCGTCCTCGGGCGGGCGGGTCGTGGTCGGTGCCGTGTCCTTCGCCGAGAACCAGATCCTCGGCGAGCTCTACGCGCAGGTGCTCGAGCATACGGGCTTCAGAGTCGTGAGGCACTTCAACTTCGCCGCGCGCGAGGACCTCCAGCCGGCGATGGAGAAGGGCGAGGTGGACGTGGCGCCCGAGTACCTCGCCAGCCTGCTCGAGTACGAGGACCCCCACGCCAAGCCGTCTTCGGACCCGGCACGGAACGCGGCCCGGCTGAGACCGCTGCTCGCCGAGCACGACCTCCAGGAGCTACGGTATGCGCCGGCCGACGACACCAACGCGCTGGTCGTGACCGATGTCACGGCGCGCCGCTATCACCTGCGCACGGTAAGCGATCTGCGCCCGGTGGCTCCGAGACTCGTTTTCGGGGGTCCACCCGAATGCGCCCACAGGTTCTTCTGCCTGCTAGGGCTCCGGCGCGTCTACGGACTGCACTTCAAGAGGTTCAAACCGCTCGACGTCGGTGGGCCGATCACGATAGCCGCGCTCGAAGCCGGTGCCGTGGACGTCGCCCTCATGTTCTCGACGTCGGGGGTGATCCCCCGCCGCCACTGGCACGTGCTGATCGACGACAAGCACCTGCAGGCGGCCGACAACATCGTGCCGGTCGTGCGCGCCGGCGTGCTCGACGCCGCCGCCCGCGATGCATTGAACCGTCTCAGCGCCACCTTGACCACGAACGAGATGACGCGCCTCAACGCGCTGGTCGAGATCGACAACCTCGATCCCGCCACCGTCGCCCGGCACTACCTCGAGCGCCAAGGCCTGATCTGAAGGCGCGCCTCAAGCACGCTCCCGCAACGCCTCGTCGACCGCGGCGATCAGCTCGCGCACGTCGACCGGTTTGGTGAAGAAGGAATGGGCTCCCGCAGCCATCACCTCGCGGCGCGCCCGGTCCTCCTCCCCCGATACCACTATGACCGCCGGCCGCCGGGCCTCGGGCCGTCGCTCCACCCATCCGAGGATGTCCCGTCCCGACACCCCAGGCATGTTGAGGTCCACGATCATCACCGCGGGGTCGATCTCGTCTATCAGCGCGAAGGCCTGACCGGGATCGGCGAGCGCGGTCACGTCGCGATGGCCCTCCGCCTCGAGCACCATCTGAATCAAGCGCAGGTTACTCGGGTCGTCCTCGATCACGAGGATCGACGTCCTCCGGCTACAACCCCGGCCGCTCCCCACCTGGCGTCAACGCTCCCCGGCGGCCGAAGTGGCGAGGTTCGTCTGCCTGCGCACGTCGTCGATCAGATCGATCAGGGCCCGCAGGTCGAGCGGCTTGGGCAGACAGCGGGCGGCTCCGGCCTGGAGCAACTCGCGCCGACGCGCCGGTTCGAGATCCGCCGAGACGATGACGACCTCAATCGCGGCGGTCGCCGCGGTCGAACGCAGCCGCCGCAGGACCTCTTCGCCGCTGATGTCGGGCAGGTGCAGGTCGAGCAGGATCAGGTCGGGCTTGGTCGCGATCGCCTCGTGCAGGCCCGCGGTCCCGTTGGGTGCCACCTCGACCTCCACCCCGGTGCGGGGCCCAAGGGCGTGTTCGACGAGGCGCGCGTTGGCCGGGTTGTCCTCGATGTACAGAACCCGCACCGTACCCGGAGGAGCGGCGGGGCTCTGGGCCGGGAGCCGGTGCGTGGTGGGCAGATCGACCCAGAAGGTACTGCCCGAGCCCGGCGAGGTGTCCACGTCGAGCACCCCGCCCATGGCTTCGGCGAGGCGTTTGGACAGCGGCAGCCCAAGACCGGTCCCTTCGACGGTGTCGGGCGCGCCGAGGCGCTCAAAGGGGACGAAGAGACGGTCGAGCTGATCCTTGGGAATGCCGGGACCGCCGTCTGCGACGCTGATGCGCCCCCAGCCCTCGGCCGGGCGCTCGGTCGTCACCGTCACGTTTCCGCCCTCGACGTTGTACTTGATCGCGTTGGACAGCAGGTTGAGCAGGATCTGGCGCAGGCGCCCACGATCGGCCTCGACCGCCAGAGGGTCGCCCGCCGCCGCGCCCCTGCGCACCTGCACGCCGCGCTCGGCGGCCACCGGGGTCAGAAGCTCGGTGCACTCCTGCACGATCTCGTCGACGGACACCTCTTCGATATCGAGCTGCAGCTCGTCGGCCTCGATGCGGGCCGTGTCCAGGAGGTCGTTCATCAGCCGCAAGAGGTGGTTACCGGCCCGCAGGATCTGCTCGGCCCCCTCCCGCTGACGCGCGTCCAGCGGGCCCATCGCGAGCAGCTGGGCGAACCCGAGGATCGCGTTGAGCGGCGTGCGCAGCTCGTGGCTGGTGCGGGACAAAAAGCGGCTCTTGGCGTGGTCCGCCGCCTCGGCCTCGCGCATCGCAGTGCGCAGCGCCTCTTCCATCTCGACCTGGGCGGTCGCCTCACGCCCGATCACGAGGAGATCCTCGGAGCCCTCGCCGCCCATCCGGCAGGCCCACGTGTCGACCCACACCCAGTGGCCCTCCTCGTGGCGCAGACGGGTGCGGATCCGCACCGGGCGCCCGCTGCTGCGGGTCTCGGCGATCAGGCGGCGCACCTCCGCCTCGTCGTCGGGGTGCACACGGGCGATGAGGTCGCCGCGCACGAGCGCGCCGGGGTCGACCCCGAGGATCGAACGCACCGCCGGGCTCACGTGGATCCGCTCGGCATCCGCGCTGCTGACGGCGATCATGTCCGGCGACGCCTCGTAGATCGCGGTGAGCCAGCGCTTGCGCTCCTGCAAGAGGTCGTTGGCGGTCGCGAGCGACGCCGCCAGACGGCCGAGCTCGTCGCCTCCCGGGGGGCGGTCGAGCAGGGGTCGCTCGGACGCCAGCCGGCGGGCGTTCTCCTCGAGGCGTTGGGTGCGCCTCACGATCCCGGTGGTGAACAGCAGGATCGCCACGACCCCGCCGCCCACACCCACGGCGCCGCTGACGGCGAAGGTCACGAGGTCCCGCCGCACGGCGCGTTGGACCTCTTCGAGACGGGTCCTTAGTTTGCCCTCCTCGACCCTGCGCATCGCCTCCATCTGGTTGCGCAGGGTGTCGAGGCCGGTTTCGCTGCGTCGCACCAGGGCCGCCTGGCGGGGGCCGGGCGGTAACGAGCGGACCTCGGCGAGCAGCTCGAGCTGACGGCCGGTGAGGAAGCGCGTCCGGCGCACCCGCTCGAGCTGGGAGGGATCGTCGCCGACGAGGGCTTCGAGCACCGCCAGGGACCTCGGAAGGGCCGTGAAGGCCTGGGCGAAGGGCACCAGGGAACGGCTGCGGCCGGAGAGCACGTAGGCCTGGATCCCGTTTTGCGCGTTGAGCATGTCGGTGAGCACGAGCCGCATCTGGTTGCGCACCTCGAAGGTGTGCCGGGCCTGCGCCTGAGCCCACCGTTCCTGGGACTCGACCACGAACAGAGCGGTCACGGTGACGATCAAGGCGCCCAACGGTATGGCCACCACCACCAGGCCCTTGACGCGCAAGGGCAGGCTCGCCCACACCCGCAACCGCCCTGAGCGCTCCAATGTCTCCCCCGTGTCGGCGGGCTCCGAGTCCCCGCGCCGCGATCGGCTCGAACCGCCTCGAAGCCTACGCGGCCGCGGGGCCGCGGGGAAGGCCCCTGACCGGGGACGACGGCACCCCGCTACGGGGTGCGGCGGGCGAGTCTGTCCCTGGTCCTGTCCCACAGGGCCGACAGGGGGTCGGCCAGGTGGGTGAGCACGGGACCGGCCGCCGCCAGCAGGAAGACGTAACCCGCCGCGACCGGCGCGACGGGCTCGCTCACCGCTCCGCCCGCCAGCCCGGCGATGATGATCGAGAACTCCCCCCGGGCGATCAGAACCGTCCCGGCCCGCATCCGCCCGCGCGGCCCGATCCCCACCCGGCGCGCCGCGTACCACCCGGTGGCGTGTTTGGTCGCCGCCGTCACCGCGGCCAGCACCGCCGCCACCCCGAGCGCGGGGAAGAGCCGGGCGGGGTTCACGCTGAGCCCGAAGAACACGAAGAACAAAGCGGCGAAGAAGTCGCGCAGGGGGCGCAGCAGGGGCTTGGCCGCCTCGGCGGCGGGACCGGACAGGACCACCCCGACCAGCAGGGCGGCGACCGCGGCCGAGAAGCGCACCGACGCCGCCGCACCCGCCGCCACGAGCGTGACGCCGACGATTGTCAGCAGGAGGGCCTCGTCGGACTCACTGAACACGATGCGGCTGATGCGCCGTTCGACCTTGAGCGCGATTGCCACGACCACGATCGCCGCGGCCAGCACCAGCGCGCTGGAGGCCAAGCGGCTCCACGCCAGGGCGCCACCGGCGAACCCACCGATCACCGCGAGGTACACGACCATGGCGAGGTCCTCGATCACCAGCAGCGACAGCACCGCAGGAGTCTCGCGGTTGGCGAGGCGCCCGAGGTCCTCGAGCAGGCGCGCCGCGATCCCCGAGGACGACGCGAACGTGACCCCCCCGAGCAGGGCGGCGGCCGTCGGCGTCCACCCCAGCAGCAACCCCGCGGCGAAGCCGGGCACGAAGTTCAGTGCCGCATCGACCCCCCCGGGCAGGCCGGAGGTGCGCACGGCGCCGACGAGCTCGGCCGCGGAGTACTCGAGGCCGAGCATGAACAGCAGCAGAAGCAACCCGATCTCCGCGCCGGCCTGTATGAAGCCGGCGGTGGCCGGCAGCGGCAGCAACCCTCCCCGGCCGAAGGCGAGCCCCGCCAGCAGGTAGAAGGGGATCGCCGGGATCCCCAGCCGTCCGGCCACGCGGGCGAGCACCGCGAGGCCGAGCACCACCGCCCCCAGCTCCAGCAGGAGCGGCGCCGGCTCCACTTCAGCCGGCGCGTAGCAGCGTCACGAGATCCTCGATGCCGCGCGGCGTCCCCACGACCACGAGGTAGTCGCCCGCCCGCAGGCCTTGCTGGGGGCCCGGAGCGGGGAGCGTGTCGTCGCCGCGGATCACGGCGACCACCGACACGCCGGTGCGCGTGCGGATCCGGGCATCGCCGATCGTGGCGCCTGCGTAGGGCGAGTCCTCCCGCACCGGCAGCCAATCGATCGCCAGGCCCTCGACCCGCTGCTTGAGGTCGTGCAGGTCGCGCACCACGGCCGATGCCCCCAGGAGCTCGGCGAGGGTGCGGCTGTCCTCCTCGTCGAGGATCACGACCGGGCGGAACGCATCGGGATCGTCCCGGTTCGCCACGCACAGCTCGCGCCGTCCGCTGCGGTGGGTCACCACGCTCAGGCGGACGCCGTCGGTCGTGGTGAACTCGTGCCGGATCCCGACACCCGGCAGCTCGGACTCCCGTACCTCGGTCATCGCAACATGCTCCCACGAGCGCACGCCGGGTCGCACGTGGCGGCCGGACGGCGCCGGTATCGTCGGACACCGCCTGCGACGCCAAGGAGGACTTGAGGTATGCCGCACACCGGGCCCCGGCACATGACCCCGGACGACTTCCGGCGGTTCGGGTACGCCGCCGTCGACTGGGTCGCCCGCTACCTCGAGGACGTCGAGCGCTTCCCGGTCGTGTCGCGCGTCCGTCCCGGCGACATCAGGGCGGCGCTGCCGTCCTCCCCTCCGGAAGCCCCGGAGGACTTCGAGGCGGTGCTCGGCGACCTCGATCGCGTCGTGCTGCCCGGCATCACTCACTGGCAATCGCCCAACTTCTTCGCCTACTTCCCCGCCAACAGCTCCGGGCCGTCGATCCTCGGAGAACTCGTGTCCGCCGGACTCGGAGTCCAGGGGATGCTGTGGCAGACGAGCCCCGCGTGCACCGAGCTCGAGACCCACGTGCTCGACTGGCTGGTCGAGCTCCTCGGGCTCCCCGAGACGTTCTCGTCGGCTTCGGCCGGGGGCGGAGTGATCCAGGATTCTGCCTCCTCGGCCGCGCTATGCGCGCTGGTGGCCGCTCGCGAACGCGCCACCGCCGGCGCCGCCAACCGCACCGGTGCGCCCGGGCGCCTCACCGTGTACGCCTCGACCGAAGCCCATTCCTCGATCGAGAAGGCGGTGCGGATCGCGGGGATCGGATCCGACAACCTGCGCAAGATCCCGACCGACGACCGCCTCGCGATGCGGCCCGACGCCCTTGCCGAAGCGATCGATGCCGACGCCCGGCGCGGCGCTCTGCCGTGCATGGTGGTGGCCACGGCCGGCACGACCTCGACGATGGCGTTCGACCCGCTGCGCCAGATCGGCGAGGTGTGCCGGGAGCGCGGGCTGTGGCTCCACGTCGATGCGGCGATGGCCGGTACCGCCGCGCTGTGTCCGGAGCTGCGGGCGATACACGACGGCCTCGAGCTCGCCGACAGCTACTGCTTCAATCCCCACAAGTGGATGCTCGTCAACTTCGACTGCGACTGCTTCTACGTCTCCGACCGCGGCGCGCTCGTCGACTCCCTGAGCATCCTGCCGGACTACCTCCGTAACCCCGCCACCGAGACCGGCGAGGTGATCGATTACCGGGACTGGCAGATCCCGCTGGGACGGCGCTTCAGGGCGCTCAAGCTGTGGTTCGTGATCCGCTACTACGGGGCCGCGGGCCTACGCGCCCTCGTGCGCGAGCACGTCGCGCTGACCCGCGAACTGGCCGATTGGATCGGCAGCGATCCCCACCTCGAGATCGCGGCTCCGCCGACACTCAACCTCGTGTGCTTCCGCCACGTCCACGGCGACCGGGCCGGGGCCACGCTGCTCGAACGCGTGAACGCATCGGGCGCCGCCTACCTCACCCCCACCACCGCGCACGGACGTTACGCGCTGCGCTTGTGCGTGGGACAGGCGACCACCACGCGGCGACACGTCGAGGCGGCATGGGAACTGGTGCGCAGGGAGGCCGCGAGGGTCGCGGCCGGATCCTGACCCCGCGCCCGGGCCGGAGTCCCATTCGATCCCTGCACGGCCGAGCCCCCGATCACAACGAGTTTTCAGGCGCGCCTCGACGCCCTCGTCACCGAGGAGCAGGCGCTCCTCACGCAGGAAGAGCCCACGGGCCTCCTGAGCCGGAGTCGGTGCCGAACGGGCCCAGACCCTCGACGTCGCCCTTTACAGCGGCACGGCGCAGCAAGGCTCTGATCCGCAAGCTCGTGAAGGAGTTGCGAGTGAGCCGGGAGGACATCGTCCCCACGTATCGAGTCCCGGCGTTGGTTCGCGCGCCGAGAGATCAAGTGGACCAGAGCGGAGTCGAACCGCCGACCTCACCCGTGCGAGGGGTGCGCTCTACCAACTGAGCTACTGGCCCGTGGCCTCCGATGTTATCCGGTCGGGCCCGGCGCCTTGAGCGGCCGCCGGCCGCGGCCGGCTCAGCCCTCGACCAGGCGCTCCCGGTGCTCCTCCAAGGCCGCCTGGAGGCTCGACTGCACCTTGGCGGTGGTGAAGTCGCCACGCGTCCTCTCGAGGATGCCGCGCGCCACGTCGGTGAGCCGCCGAAGCCCCATCGTTATCCCGTCCGGGTAGTCCATGGACACCAGCAGGTAATACATGTCGTCCATGTCTGCCAGCAGCTCCTCGCAGCGATCCAGGTCGCCCTTGCGCATGAGGTCGAGGATGTGCCGGCGCAGCTCCCCAATCGCCTCGGCCATCCCCTTGAGGTAGGCCTGCGGTGATGCTCCCAGCTCGCCCGGTGAGGGCATCGCCTGTCCCGAGATCATCGCCTCGGTGATCCGAGCCTCGACCAGCTCCTTCTCGGCATCGTGCACGAAGCCGGCGTGCAGGATGTCCGGGTGCTCCGACAGGACATCGCGGGCCTCGGCCAGATGCCCGGAGGCTTCGGCGATCAGCGCCGCGGCGCGCTCGCGGTCGAGCCGATGCAGGGCGCGGATCGCGTTGCCGCAGGCGCGGATGCAGGAACGGCTGGCGGCGAGCCCCCGTTCGCGCGCCGCGGTCTTGGCGTCCAGGATCGCCCGCAGACCGTCGCCGACTTGTTCGAGGTCCATGCTTGCAACCCTACGGCGGGGCCGCGCCCCCGGTTAGGCCCGATGGCTGCGCCCGGCGGGCTCGAAGAACTCCGGGGCGTCGGCGACATCGTCGGGGTCGGCCATGTCCACGAGCAGCGGTCCCTCGTCGCCCACGGCACGTCGCGCCGTCTGCATCACGGGGGCCGGGGGCGTCCTTAGGTGACGAACCTTGTCGTTGTGCTCCCGGCGGCGGCGCTTGGCTTCGAGCAGGAGCACCACGTAGAGCGCGAGGGACGCATCGAATGCGATCTGCACCTCCCACAGGGGGCCTCCCGCGTACAGCGCGCCGCCGAGACTCGCCACCACGCATGCGAGCAGGAACTGAAGGATGCGCGTGCGCCTGCGCTGCGCCCTGCGGAAGGCGCTGTACGCGAGGCGGTCGGGGTGCTCGGGCATCACGACCCAGCGCCCCCCGCCGGCGTGGCGCGGAGCCATGAGCTCGAGCCGCCGGCGGAAGCGTTCGGCCGACGACAGGGGGGCCTGATGATGGGCCCTCAGCGCTGCGGGCAGGAACACCACGACCCACGCCGCGCCGAGCAAAGCCAGGAACACGAGCGTCACTGCATCACCCCGCGATGAAGGAGCCGCATGGCTCCACGCTAAACCTCGTAACGGTGCCGACCCGGGATTTGCCGGATACCCCACGCGCGCGCTGCCTCTATGGGGGCCGGGTCGGTACGTCACACCCTACCGCCGGCGCGCCGCTTGGTAGGAATGACTGGACCGACCACCCAAGGAGCATGCCTATGCCAGACATCCTCACCTCCGACGCAGACCCTCTGCAGCTGGGCTGCGACGTTCTCGTGATCCCCGCCCGGCGCTCCGAGGACGGCACCGACCTCGGGCCGGTCGGCACGGAGGTCGATGCGCGTCTCGACGGCGCGCTCGCGGCCCACCTCGACTCGATCGCCTACAAGCCCGACGTCGGCCGCATTGCTCTGGTGACGACCCTCGGCCGACTGCCGGCACGCGCGCTAGCCGTGTGCGGCGTGGGCGACGGGGATGCCGTCGCCGTAAGACGCGCAGCGGGCTGTGCGGCGCGCGTCCTACGCGACCACGCCGAGATCGTGTCCCTGTTGCACAGTGGGGCCCCCGGGGCGGCCGGTGCGGCGGCGGAGGGCTTCCTGCTCGGCTCGTACGCGTTCACGACCTACAAGAGCGATCCGCATCCGTCACGCCTGCAACGGGTGACGATGGCGGGGGCCGAGGCGGCCGCGCTGGAGCGCGCCGCCGCGCACGCCGACGCGACCGTACTGGCACGCGACCTCACGAACACGCCGGCTTCCGACCTCACCCCCGAGGGCCTCGCCCGGCGCGCCCGCGAGGTCGCCGACGCGACCGGGCTCGACTGCACCATCCTCGACGAGCAAGAACTGCAGCGGCGCGGCTTCGGCGGGCTGCTCGGCGTGGCGCGCGGCAGCGTCAATCCGCCACGGCTCATAACCCTGCGCTATTCACCGGAGAGCGCACGCGGCCGGGTGGCGCTGGTCGGCAAGGGCGTGACCTTCGATTCGGGCGGCCTGTCGCTCAAGGACCCCAAGAACATGGAGCAGATGAAGACCGACATGGCGGGGGCCGCGGCCGTGTTGGCGACGATGAGCGCGCTAGGCCGTCTCGGCGTCGGCCGCGAGGTGCTGGGGGTGATCCCCGCAACCGAGAACCTGCCGGGGCGCGACGCGCTCAAGCCGGGCGACGTCCTGCACCACTACGGAGGCCGCACCACCGAGGTGCTCAACACCGACGCCGAGGGCCGGCTGATCCTCGCCGACGCTCTCGTCTACGCGTGCGAGCACCGGCCCGATGCGATCGTCGACCTCGCGACGCTCACGGGAGCGATCGTGGTCGCGCTCGGGGCCAAACGCAGCGGCCTGTTCTGCAACGACGACGGCCTCGCCGAGGCGCTCCTGTCCTCCGCCGCAGCCGCCGGCGAGAGACTGTGGCGCATGCCGCTGGATCCGGACTTCGAGACCCTGCTGGACTCCGAGATCGCCGACCAGCGCAACACCAGCGGCAGCCGACACGGCGGCGCGGTGTTCGCGGCCATGTTCCTGCGGCGTTTCGTCGCCGACGGCGTGCGCTGGGCCCACCTCGACATCGCCGGGCCGGCGCGTGCCGAGGCCGACTACGACGAGGTCCCGCGCGGCGGCACGGGGGTCGGGGTGCGGACTTTGCTGCGGTGGCTGGAGGAGGAGTGATGGAGCTCGAGGGTCATCCCACCCACGACATCGTCACCGAGCTCGAAAGGCGCGGTGCGCTGTGGATCCGGGGTTCGAGCTCGGGCCCCGATCCCGACGACGTCGGAGCCCTCGCGCGCGCGGCCCCGGGCCTCACCGGCAGCTGGCTGTTCCTGCCGGAGGTCGTGTGGGCCACGGGCATGGACGACTACCCCGGCTAGGCGTCCGGCTCGACCCGCAGCCGCCGCCCGCGCCACGCCGGCGACACCGTGCCGGGCGCGAGCTCGATCGCGCACGCAGCCTCCCGCACCCAGCGCGACACCCGCCACGGCGCCATCG
>CADDZG010000008.1 GCA_902812355.1 Actinomycetota bacterium
GGCGACGCGGCCCGGGCGTCGGCCGCAGCGTCGCGCGCCAGCGCGGCGAGATCGACCGGTGCGCGCCGCAGCGGGGCGGTCTGGTCGAGGTGGGCGAGCAGCAGGAGGTCCTCGACCATGTCGCCCATGCGGGCGGATTCCTCCTCGATCCGGCGCAGGGCGAGGGCGAGGTCGTCGGGATGCTGCGCGGCGCCTCGCCGGAACAGCTCGGCGTAGCCGCGGATCGACGTCAAGGGCGTACGCAGCTCGTGGGACGCGTCGGCGAGGAAGCGCCGGAGGCGTTCTTCGGACGCCCGCCGGGCCTCGAGCGACTCCTGGATGCGAGCCAGCATCGCGTTGAGCGCGAGGCCGAGGCGGCCCACCTCGGTGTGCGGCTCGGCCGGCTCGATGCGGCGGGCGAGGTCCCCCGCCGCCACAGCATGTGCGGCATCCCCCATCGCCTCCAGCGCCCTCAGCTCGCGTCGCACGAGCCACCACGCGCTACCCAGCAGGGCGACGAGCACCACGAGGGCGACGACGATTTCGACCACTATCAGGTGGTGCAGGGTCTGGCCGACCTCGGTAAGCGGGATCGCCAGCACCAACGTGCCTCCGATCTCCGGCACCCGGGTCACCAGCACCCGGAAGCTGTAACCGGGGTTGCCGCGTGCGGGGCGGGTGGAGATCCCCGGCGTCGGGCGGTCGGGCAGAGACGGCGTGTAGTTGGGGCCGTAGCCGAAGTGCACGAGGCGCGTGCCTTCCGGGGTGGCGAGAGCTGCGTAGGTACCGAGCGGCAGCTGCTCGGGAGGCCCCGGCAGCTCGCCGAAGTTGCCGGTGGTCAGCAGGATGCGCGCCACGGGCGCTGCGAGGTCGTGCAGCTGAGCGTCGACACGGTCCAGCAGAAAACGTTGCAGTCCCTCATAGGTCACCCCTCCGACCGCGGCGAGGCCGACGAGCAGCAGGATCCCCAGGGTCACCACGAGCCGGGCGCGCAGCGTGGCCGGCCGCTTGCCCAGCCGTCGTACACGCCGGTACACCGTCACGGATCAACCGGGCGGGAGGCGCAGCGTGTAGCCCACCCCCCGCACGGTGTGGATCAGGCGTTCGCCGTAGGGCTCGAGTTTGCGGCGAAGGTAGTGGATGTAGGTCTCGAGCACGTTGGCGTCGCCGCCGAAGTCGTAGTCCCACACGTGGTCGAGGATCTGGGCCCGGGTGAGCACGACGCGCGGGTTGAGCAGCAGGTAGCGCAACAGGCGGAACTCGGTGTCGGTGAGCTCGATCGGATGCCCGGCGCGCCACACCTCGCGCGTGTCGAGATCCATCACGAGGTCGGCGAAGACCAGCCGGTTGTCCCCACCGTCGCCCGCGGCGCGCCTGAGGATCGCGTGGATGCGTGCCACCACCTCTTCGAGGCTGAAGGGCTTCGTGACGTAATCGTCGCCACCCACCGTGAGGCCCCTGACCTTGTCGGCGGTGGCATCACGGGCGGTGAGGAAGAGCACGGGGACCCGGGGGCCTCGGTCGCCCAGCCGCCGGGCCACCTCGAAGCCGTCGAGGTCGGGCAGCATGACGTCGAGCACGACTAGGGCGGGTCGCTGCTCCGTCACCGCCCGCAGTGCGCCGCGGCCGTCGTGGGCGACGGCCACATCGAAGCCCTCGTAGCGCAGGGCCATGGCGAGCAGGTCGGTGATGCTGGGCTCGTCGTCGACGACGAGGACGCGCGATCGCTGCTCCATGTGCGCGGATCCTCTCATCCTTGTCTGTGGATCACCTTAGAGGAGCCTGGGGCCTTACTTGGAGCCGGGCCGTGTCGCTTCCCGATCCCCAGCGAGCTCCAAGCTTCCCTCCAGGACGGCTTGAGGGTCGTGGCGCACCCTGGTTCGCGAACGAGCCCGATCCAGGGAGGCGCGATGCAAGGCGGAAGCGAGGCATTCGGCGGCCCGATGTTGGAGGCCGATCACCCCCAGCGCGTCGCTCGCCGTTCGTGGTGGCGTCAACCTGCGACGGCGCTGGTCGCTGTCCTGATCGTGGCCGGCGGAGGCGGCTTTGCGCTGGCCCGAACCCTGACGCCGGACCCCGCGGCCGCCACCGGGATCAAGCTCGTGCAGAACGACGCTCGTCCGCCTGCCGGTCCGTTCACGAAGACGATCGCCAAGGACCTGCCCTCGGTGGTGAACATCCACGTCACCGAGCTCGCATCTTCACCCCTCGGCGGCGTGCGCCAGGCGCGCGCCGAAGGGTCCGGGATCGTCCTGTCGCGCAACGGGGTGATCGTGACCAACAACCACGTCGTCGCCGGTGCCACCCGGGTCACCGTGACCTTCCCGAGCGGCAACCACCACGCGCTGCCTGGGACCGTCGTCGGCACCGATCCGAGCCACGACCTCGCCGTGGTCCGGGTCGCGGCCCACGACCTCCACCCGATCCGGCTGGGGCGCTCGTCCCGGCTCGCACTGGGCGACCCGGTGGTGACGATCGGCTACCCGCTCAACCTCGGGGGGCCGACCGTGACCCAGGGCATCATCTCGGGCTTGCACCGCTCGATCACCGCGTCGGGCGGCTCCGGAGGGTCCGAGCACCTCACCGATCTGATCCAGACCGATGCGGCGATCAACCCCGGGAACTCGGGCGGGGCGTTGATCGACGCCGCCGGTGACCTGGTAGGGATCAACACCGCTGCGGCGTCGGCCTCTTCGGCCGAGAACACCGGGTTCGCGATACCCATCGACGATGCGATCCCGGTGGTGCGCCAGATCCTGAGCCACCGGCAGCAGCAGCAGGCGTGGCTGGGGGTCGAGGTCGGTCCGGTGACCCCCGGAGCCGCTGCCCAACTCGGTGCGGGCACGCGCGGGGCGCTGGTGGCTGCGGTCATCCCGGGATCCCCTGCGGCATCCGCGGGGGTGCGCCGGGGCGACGTGATCGTGGCCGTGGACGGAAAGGCGGTGCGCTCGCCGAGCGCACTGACCCGCATCCTTGCCGGCCACCATCCCGGCCAGCGCGTCGACGTCACGGTACGGCGCGGCTCCGCGCGCGTATCTCTCGGCGTCACCCTGGGCAGACGACCCGCGACGCTCCCAGGGTGAGCTCCCCGGGCCCGTTCCCCTCCCCCCACGGCCGGCCCGGGACGCGGCGAGGGCGGGTCTTTCAGGGACCCGCCCTCCGTCCGCGACGTCGTTGCACCCGGGGCTGCGCGGTCAGTCGGACTCGCCTCTGGAGGCCACCGCCCCGTCGCCCTCGACGCTCTCGAGCAGGATCTGGGCGACGTCGCGCACCTTCATGTTGGAGTCGGCGTGCCGCTCGGTGATCCCGTCGGACAGCATGATGTTGCAGAACGGGCAGCCCACTGCGAGGGTGTCGGACGCCGAGGCCAGGGCCTCGTCGGTGCGCTCGATGTTCACCTTGCGTCCCATGCGTTCCTCCATCCACATGCGTCCGCCGCCGGCCCCGCAGCAGAAGGTGGAGTGTCCGTGCCGGTGTAGCTCCTTGTAGGAGGCCATCGGGATCGCTCCGATGACGGCACGCGCTCCCTCGTAGAGGTCGTTGTGCCGCGCCAGGTAACAGGGGTCGTGGTACGTGATCGTCTCGTCCCTAGCGGCGGTCGGGGTCAGCCTGCCCTCGCGTACGAGCCGGGCGAGGAACTCCGTGTGATGGATCACCTCGTAACGTCCGCCGAGCTGCGGGTACTCGTTGAACAGGGTATTGAAGCAATGCGGACACGTGGTCACGATCGTGCGCACCCCGTGCTCGTTCAACTGCTCGATCGCCTGCCGGGCGAGCATCTGCCAGATGTACTCGGCCCCCATCCGCCTGGCCGGATCGCCGTTGCAGTTCTCGTCCGCGCCCAGGGTGGCGAAGCGTACCCCTGCGAGCTGCATCAGCTTTGCAAAGGCGTAGACCACGTGCTTGTTGCGGTCGTCGTAGGCCCCGGCACAGCCGACCCACAGGAGCACCTCGGCGTCGGGCGCCTCCGAGATGTGCGGGATCTGCAACGGTTCCTGCCGCGACGTGCCCCGGGTCCATTCGGTGCGAGCCTGGGGCGGTTGACCCCACGGGTTACCCGTGGTCTCCATTGCCTGGAGCGCGCTCTGCATCTCGCGGGGGAAGCGGGATTCCATCATCACGAGGTTGCGTCGCATGGCCACGATCGAGTCGATGTGCTCGATGTTGACCGGGCATGCTTGCACGCACGCTCCGCAGGTCGTGCAGTCCCAGATCACCTCGTCCTCGATCACGTCGGGGTTGAGTGGGTGCAGCGCCTCGTACGCCTCCTGGAAGGCCTGTTCCCCCTTGCGCTTGGCGGCGATCAACGCATCGGCGTGGGCGAAGAGATCGTCGCGAATGTCCATCACGAGCAGCTTGGGCGACAGCGGCTTGCCCGTGTTCCAGGCCGGGCACTGGCTCTGGCACCGGCCGCACTCGGTGCACGTATATCCGTCCAGCAGCGCCTTCCACGACAGGTCGGTGACCTTCGCCGCCCCGAGGCGATCGGTCTCGCTCATCTCCTCGAGATCGATGTGCATCGGCGCGAGCGCGCCCTTGGGCCGCGTCGAGGTGGCCGCGACGTTGAAGACTGCGGTGAGGATGTGCAGGTGTTTCGAGTAGGTGATGTAGATCAGGAACCCGAGGACCAAGAGGTCATGCCACCACAGCAGCACCGTTTCGACGGCGCGTATCACACCACGGGACTGTCCGGCGAACGCTCCCGCCGCAGCCCACGTGAGGTATGCCCATCCGTGCGGATAGGGGAAGTTACCCAGCGCGGCCTCGGCGGCTCGGCTGCCGAGGATCAGCACCATGATCGCCGCGATCCACACCAGGATGATCTCTGCCTGGGTGAGATGAGAACCGCGAAAGCGCCCCGGCTGCTGGACGCGCCGGATCGCGAACGCGATCAAAACCCCCAGCAACACGAGCCAGATGAACGTATCCTGCAGGGCCCCGAGTACGCCGTTGCCGCCGATCGCCGGGAGCCGGAACGAGTGATCGTAGATCGCCCCGAAAGCTTGGATGATCGTGGTCAGCAGCACGATGAAGCCCCAGAAGATGATCGAGTGCATCACCCCCGGGATGCTCCACTGTAGGAGCTTGCGCTGGCCCAACACCACCGTGACCTCGTCGGCGGCCTTGCGTAGCCATGCGCGCACCGTCTTTGGTACGCGGTCGTCGGGAGCGCCGAGCCGCAGGAGCTCGACGAGCTCCCGAACCCGCCGTGCGAACAGAGCGAGGGTGACGGCGACCAGCAGGGACATCACGATCGGCTGGAGCACGACTGTCCTTCCTCCCCACGGGACGATGCGCGACGGCGCCCGGTCGCGGGGAGTATAAGGGGGCGCTGCGCGGGGGCCGGCCGGGGAACGCGCGCTGTGCATCGGCGCGAGGGACGCGCCGGGAGCCTCCGAACGGCGCGACTCCGAGGGTCTCTCCGGGGCCGGGAGCCTCCGAACGGCGCGACGCCGAGGGTCTCCCCAGGGCCGGGAGCCTCCGACCGGCGCGACGCCGAGGGCCTCCCCAGGGCCGGGCGCACGCCCGAGTCCGCGTGCGGAGCGCGAGCATCGTGCAGCCGAGGTGCAGCCGAGCCCCGCCGAGACCATGGACCCCGCGTTCGCCCGCTGGGGACGGCGCTGCGGCGCGAGCGAGGTTGCAAGGATCTCCGCCGTCCCGCCTCACCCGGCTGCGAGCGCGCGGCGCGCCGGGGGTCGCGGAATAAGGCGCACCCCCCTAGGGTTGACAATATCGGACTCAAGTTGGCATGCTGGTGCGCGCTGAAGGTTGTACGGCGCCGAGCGGTGTGACCGGCAACGATGGAGCGAACCAACGATCTCCAGGAGGAACGGACATGGCGAAGGCAGTAGGCATCGACCTCGGCACCACTAACTCGGTGGTCGCCGTGCTCGAGGGCGGTGAGCCCACGGTGATCCCCAACGCCGAAGGGTCGCGCACGACCCCCTCGGTAGTGGCGTTCTCCAAGAACGGCGAAATCCTCGTGGGCGAGGTGGCCAAGCGCCAGGCGATCACCAACCCGGATCGGACAATCCGGTCGATTAAGCGCAAGATGGGCACCGACTACCGGATCAACATCGACGGCAAGGCCTGGACCCCCCAGGAGATCTCGGCCCGCATCCTCATGAAGCTCAAGGCCGACGCCGAGGCGTACCTCGGGGACAAGGTCACCGAGGCCGTGATCACCGTCCCCGCCTACTTCGACGACGCCCAGCGCCAGGCGACCAAGGAAGCCGGCCAGATCGCCGGGCTCGAGGTCCTGCGCATCATCAACGAACCGACCGCAGCGAGCCTCGCCTACGGACTGGACAAGGCCGAGGGCGACCAGACGATCCTCGTGTTCGACCTCGGTGGTGGGACCTTCGACGTGTCCCTGTTGGAGCTCGGCGAGGGCGTCTTCGAGGTCAAGGCGACGTCGGGCAACACGCAGCTCGGCGGTGACGACTGGGATCAGCGCATCATCGACCACCTCGTCAAGACCTTCAAGGACCAGCACGGGGTGGACCTGACCAAGGACAAGATGGCCATGCAGCGCCTCAAGACCGAGGCGGAGAAGGCCAAGATCGAGTTGTCCTCGACCCAGCAGACGACGATCAACATCCCCTTCATCACCGCCACCGACCAGGGTCCATTGCACCTCGAGGTCGACCTCACGCGCAGCGAGTTCGAGCGCATGACCGAGGACCTGCTGGAGAAGTGCCGTGGCCCGTTCCTGCAGGCGATCAAGGATGCCGGCATCTCGGTGAACGACATCGACCACGTGATCCTCGTGGGCGGTGCCACGCGCATGCCCCAGGTCACCCGGCTGGTGTCGGAGCTCACCGGCGGCAAGGAGCCGCACAAGGGCGTCAATCCCGATGAGGTCGTGGCCGTCGGCGCCGCCATCCAGGCCGGGGTGCTCAAGGGTGAGGTCAAGGACGTGCTGCTGCTCGACGTCACCCCGCTGAGCCTCGGGGTCGAAACCAAGGGCGGCGTGTTCACCCGCTTGATCGATCGCAACTCGACGATCCCGATCAAGCGTTCAGAGGTGTTCACCACCGCGGAGGACAACCAGCCCTCGGTGGAGATCCACGTGCTGCAGGGCGAGTCCGACATGGCCTACCGCAACAAGAGCCTCGGACGCTTCCAGCTGACCGACATCCCGCCGGCACCGCGCGGCATGCCCCAGATCGAGGTCACTTTCGACATCGACGCCAACGGGATCGTCAACGTCAGCGCCAAGGACCTCGGGACGGGCAAGGAGCAGTCGATGACGATCACCGGCGGTACCAAGCTGCCCGACGACGAGATCCAGCGCATGATCCGGGAGGCCGAGGAGCACGCCGAGGAGGACCGCCGGCGGCGCGAGGAGGCCGAGGTCCGCAACCAGGCCGACAACGTCGTGTACCAGACCGAGAAGTCCCTCAAGGAGCACGGCGACAAGCTCTCCGAGGCCGATCGCCGCTCGGTCGAGGAGGCGTTGTCCGAGGCCAAGGAGGCGCTCAAGGGCTCCGACGTGCAGCGGATCCGCTCGGCCAGCGAGCGCCTGATGACGGCGTCGCAGAAGTTCGCCGAGGTCCTCTACCGGCAGGCCCAGCAGAGCCAGGCGGCCGGTCAGGCCGCCGGCCAGGGCGGCGGTACGGGCCCGACCTCGGGTGAGGGCGACGTCGTCGATGCCGAGGTGGTCGACGACGACGAGGCGAGCGCGTGATGACCGAGCGTAAGGACCGCCGTATCAGGGTCGAGGACCGCCGCCGGCGTGACGCACGCGGCGGCGGTCCGGGCTCGCAGGCGGCTACCCCCGGTGCGCCGGCGCCGACGGAGCCCGAGGCTCCGGAGCGTGGCGCCCGGGAGCCCGACGCCGCAGAGCTCGAGGCGCTGCGGGCCGAGCTCGACTCTTTGAGGTCCGAGCTCGACGCGGCGCGCGCCGAGGTCGACGCGTGGAAGGCGCGCGCCGCCGAGCTCGACAACATCCGCAAGAAGACGATCGAGCGCCAGGGCGACCTCGTGGCGCGGGCCAACCAGGACCTCGTCGAGAAGCTGCTGCCGGTGCTCGACAACCTCGAACGGGCGGTGGCCCACGGCGAGGGGGGTCCGGGCGTCAAGCTCGTGCTCAAGGAGCTCGAGGGCGTGCTGGGCGCACACGGGCTCGAGAAGGTCGAGGCGCTCGGGCGGCCGTTCGACCCGTCCGTGCACCACGCGGTCGAGGTGCGGCCGAGCGACGAGGTCGAGGCCGACAGCGTGATCGAGGTCTACGAGGAGGGCTACCGGTTCAAGGACCGGGTCGTGCGCCCGGCCATGGTGGTGGTCGCGCACCCCAGCGACGCCGGTGAAGGAGCCAAACGGGGTCCCGAGGAGGACGGTGAGCCCGACTCCGACGACGCGGCGGAGGGGTGAGCCATGGCGCAGCGTGACTGGGCGGACAAGGACTACTACCGGATCCTCGGGGTGTCCAAGGACGCGTCCAAGGACGAGATCAAGAAGGCCTACCGCAAGCTCGCCCAGCGTTACCACCCCGATGCCAACCCGGGGGACCCGAGCGCCGAGGCACGTTTCAAAGAGATCTCCGAGGCGCACGCGATCCTGTCCAACGACGAGAAGCGGCGTGAGTACGACCGCTTCCGGCAGTTCGTGGAATCCGGCGGCCATCGCGTCTACGGGTATCCGCCCGGCGGCTCCGGGGGGGTCCGCATCAACATCGGTGACCTGTTCGAGGACGCCCCCGGCGGGGTCGGCGACATCTTCGAGGACCTGCTCGGTGGCTTCGGCTTTCGCGGTCGCGGCAACCGGCGGGGGCAGGACCTCGAGACCGAGCATACGCTGACGTTCGAGCAGGCGGTGCGCGGCACCGAGGTGGTGCTCGCCGACGGAACTCGCGTGCGCATCCCGGCGGGGATCCGCGACGGCGCCCGGATCCGGGTGCCGCGCAAGGGCCGCCCGGCCCCCGGCGCGGGCGAACCCGGCGATCTCTACGTCCGGGTCAAGGTCCTGCCTCATCCCGTGTTCAGGCTGGGGGACCGGCCCGGCGACCTCGTCGTGGACGTCCCTGTGACCTTCCCCGAGGCGGCGCTGGGCGCCGAGGTCGAGGTCCCGACCCTCGAGGGTTCGGTAACGGTGCGGATCCCTCCCGGCACGCCCAACGGCAAGACGCTGCGGGTCAGGGGACGCGGGGCACCCCGCCGTAACGGCGGGCGCGGCGATCTCCTGGTCAAGGTCGCCGTCGAGGTGCCGTCCAAGCTCAGCCGCAAGGAGAAAGACCTTCTGGAGCAGTTCGCTCGCGTGCATCGCAGCTCGCCGCGGGCGCGCCTGCAGGAGCACATCGACGCCGCGGCGAGGGCCGCGGCGTCATGAGGGGTTGATGACGATGGCCCGGCGCCGCACACACAGGGATCCCGACCAGGCGACCTACATCATCTCGGTCGCCGCCGAGCTCGCCGGCGTGCATCCGCAAACCTTGCGCGTCTACGAGCGCAAGGGACTGGTACGCCCCCAGCGCACCGCCGGCAACACCCGCCGCTACTCCGAGCGCGACGTCGAGCAGCTGAGGCGGATCCAGGAGCTCACCGGCGAGGGCGTGAACCTCGCCGGCGTGGTCCGCATCCTCGAGCTCGAAGAGCGCGTCCGGCGCCTGCAAACGCGCGAGCAGCGCTTGCTCGCCGCCCTGCAGGAGGCCGAAGCGCGCCTGAACGAGGCCCTCAGCGCGCGCGATCGCACCGCCCTGGTGCCGCTCAAGGAGGTGCGGCGGATCCGGCGGGTCCTGCGCAGCGATCGCCTCGACGACATCGGCGTGCGCAGTCCGTTCGCTGCTCCGCCGGTCGGCCGCCGCTGAGGTGCGCGTCGCCACCCCGCGCGGCGCGGTCACCGCGGTGCTGCACGGGGACGGCGACGTGCTCGTGGTGCTCGGCCCGGGGGCCGGTGCCCCTTACGACTCCGGCTTCATGCGGGCGGCCTCGGATCATCTCGAGGCCGCTGGCTTGGCGGTGGGACGCTTCAACTTCCCCTACGCGGAGTCCGGACGCAAGGCGCCGGATCCGGCCCCCGTCCTCGAAGCCACCTACGCGGCGGTGGCCGGAACCCTGCGCCGGCGGCGCCGGTGGCGGGCGGTCGTGCTCGGCGGCAAGTCGCTCGGGGGACGCATAGCGTCCCAGGTCGTGGCCGCCGGCGAGCCGGCCGACGCCCTGCTCTTCCTCGGCTATCCGCTGCATCCTCCCGGACGCCCGGACCGGCTGCGCACCGCCCATCTGGCTCGCGTACGGGTACCGATGCTGTTCGTGCAGGGAAGCCGGGACCCGTTCTGCCCTCTCGACACGCTCGAGCGGGTGCGTGCAGACTTGACCGCCGCGACCGAGGTGGTCGTGGTCGACGACGGGGATCATTCGTTCCGGCTGCGGCGCAATTCGGGCCGTAGCGACGAAGAGGCCCTGGCGCAGGCTTGCGGCGCCGCGGCGGCGTGGGTGTGGCGGACGGTCGCCGGCCGTGGTGATCCGTCGGGCGAGCGATAGCCTGATGCCGCTATGAGCGATCGAGGGCACGCATCGTGAGCCTGATCGAAGACCACGCGCTGATCGGCGACACGCACTCCGCCGGGCTGGTGGCGCTCGACGGGTCGATCGATTGGCTGTGCCTGCCGCGCTTCGACTCACCGTCGTGCTTCGCCGCGCTGCTCGACGACGAGCGCGGGGGCCGCTGGCGCATCGCTCCCGGGGGCGAGGTAGGTGCGGTGAGCCGCACCTACCGTGAGGATTCGATGGTGCTGGAGACGACCTTCTCGACGGCGTCGGGGTCGATCGTGGTCACCGACCTTCTGGCGATCGAGGAGCGATCGGATCCGCATACCCCCCGCAGCGTCTACCCCGCCGAAGTAGTGGTGCGCTCGGTGCGCGGTCTCTCGGGAACGGTGGACGTCGCGATGCTGTTCCAGCCGCGGTTCGACTATGGGTCGGTGACCCCGTGGTTCCGCAGGATCGACGGCGCGGTCCAGGCGATCGGAGGGCCCGACGCCCTCGACCTCTTGTCCCCCGTGCCGGTCGAGGTCGACCGCGACGGGGTTCGTGCGCACTTCCGCGTCGCCGCGGGGGACACGCTGTCGTTCGTCGCCGCATACCATCGCTCGCACCTGCGCCTGGACCCCGGGGAGCTGGCTCCTCCCGAAGACTTGATCCGTCACACCGACGATTTCTGGAAACGATGGGCGCAACGTTGCAGCTACGAGGGCGCGTATCGCGACCAGCTGATCCGCAGCCTGTTGACCCTCAAGGCACTGACCTATTCGCCCACGGGTGGCATCGTGGCGGCCGCGACCACGTCGCTGCCGGAAGCGTTGGGGGGGCCGCGCAACTGGGACTACCGCTACTGCTGGCTACGCGACGCGACCTTCACGCTCGAAACCTTGCTCGACCACGGCTACACCGAGGAGGCCGTGGAGTGGCGCGACTGGCTGCTGCGGGCGGTCGCGGGCGACCCCGAGGAGCTACAGATCATGTACGGGGTGCGCGGTGAGCGCCGCCTGATCGAGTTCACGCTCGATCACCTGTCGGGTTACGAGGGGTCCCGTCCGGTGCGGGTCGGCAACGCTGCGTCTCAACAGTTCCAGCTCGACGTCTACGGCGAGGTGATGGACGCGTTCCACTGCGCGCGGCGCGCCGGGCTCGAGACCGGCGAGGACGCTTGGGAGCTCGAAAAGGCGATCGTCGACTTCGTTTGCCGCCACTGGCAGGAGCCCGACGACGGCATCTGGGAGGTGCGCTCGGGACGCGAGCACTTCGTGCACTCCAAGGCGATGGCGTGGGTGGCGGTCGATCGGGCGATCAAGGCGGTCGAGCACTTCGGCAAGCGGGGGCCGGTGGAGCTCTGGCGGGAGGTGCGTGATGCGATCCACAACGACGTCCTGACCCACGGTTGCGACGCGTCGCGCGGCTGCCTGGTGCGCTCTTACGGCTCCACCGAGGTGGATGCGTCCCTGCTGATGCTGCCGCTGGTCGGCTTCCTGCCGGTGAGCGACGAGCGCATGGCGGCCACGATCCAAGCCGTGCAGGACGACCTCGTGGTCGACGGTTTCGTGCAGCGCTACCGCAGCGAGGCGGCCCCCGACGGTTTGCCGGCCGGCGAGGGGACCTTCCTGCTGTGCTCGTTCTGGCTCGTCGACTGCTTCGTGCTGCAGGGCAACATCCAGGAGGCGCGGGTGCTGTTCGATCGCCTCGTGGCGCTGGCCAACGACGTCGGTCTTCTGTCCGAGGAGTACGACGTAGCGACCGGGCGCTTGGTGGGCAACTTCCCTCAGGCCTTCTCCCACATCGCCATGGCCAACGCCGCCCGGACCCTCGAGCTCGGCGGCCGCTGGCGAGGGGCGCACCGCGGCGCGGTGAGCGTACGCGGGCCGCTCACACTCCGGGCAGCCAGCGCGTGATGTAGATCACCGCCACGAAGCGGCGGTAGAGGGCCAACGGGTCGTCGTCGGTCAGGGTCACGCTGCGATCCCCCGTGCGTTCGACCCCGGCGACCGCCTCGGCGAGCTCGGCGTGGTCCGGCGTCAGGCAGGTGATCGCGATCGTCGCCGGGAGGCTTATCGCCGGCAGGCGCGTGCGGTCGAGGTTGCGCAGGGCGCGGGCCGCGCCGCGCGCCACCTTGTTGCAGGCGGCCTCGGGATGCAGGCTGGCGGCCGCATGGCGGCTGAGGGAGGTCTTGACCACAACGGCTTCGGCGTGCGGCAGGTGGGTGCGCGCCTGCGCGGCGGTGACGTCGTCCCCGGTCACCAGCGCGACCGGAACCCCGTGAGCGAGGGCCACCAGGGCGTTGATCGACGCTTCACCGGCGGTCGCGCCGTTGAGGCTGACGTCGTGGAACACCGAGGGGTTGTAGGTGTGCGACAGAGTGGAAGCCGGCCCTCCTATCGCCCCGTGGTAGGAGATGAAGAAGACCGCGTCGAAGGACGGATCCAGTCCCTGCATCATGTACAGGGGCTTGTAACGGCCCGAGATGTACCCGGCGCGGCCGGCGAGGGCCGCAGGATCGAGGTTCTGCATCGTCGAGTGCGAGTCGTTGACGACGAAGTCCGTGGCTCCCGCGGTCATGGCGCCGTCTATCGCGGCGTTGATCTCGGCGGTCAGCAGCTTCACCGACCGCTCATAGCCGGGGTTACCGGGGCGCACCTGGTCCCAGTCGACGACCCCGGCCGTGCCTTCTATGTCCGAGGAGATGAAGACCTTCATGGGCCCTCCCGCGATGGCGTGGTATCAACTGCATCGTGCGAGTCACGATCACCTACTGCGCGCAGTGAGGCTACGCCCCTAGAGCCGCCGGTCTGGCGGAGAGGTTGCTCGGCGACCTCGAGCACTCGGGGCTCGAGGAGGTGCGCATCGTCGTCGGTTCGGGCGGGGTCTTCGACGTCGCGGTCGACGGTGAGGTGGTCGCCTCCAAGAGCCTGCTCGGGGGCCTCCCCGACGACGACGAGGTCGTAGCCGCGGTGCGCGGGCGCCTCGGCTGACACCGGGCGGCGCGGACGCCGTCGCGATCATCCTGCACGGCCGCCTGCGCGCCTCAGGCGCGCAGGCGGCGGCGGAAGCTGGCGATCGCGGTGTCGACCACACGGTCGTGGCCCCAACGCATCAGGGGACCGGTGATGCGCGCCGCGGCGCGCATCCGGCGCTGCAGCATCTCGACCTCCCACCACACGTCCACCTCGGTGCTTCCGGTCCCCGCGGCCCGCAGTCGCAGGGTGCCGTGGCCGGAGAGGTCGCCGGCGACGTCGGCGACGACTTCGCGGCGTGGCTCGGACGACTGCACCGTGAGCTCGATGTCGAGGCGGTAGGGCACCGGCGGGTCGATCGAGCACACCAGGCATGCCGCCGGCGCCAGACCTTGTCCGTGTCTGCGGGTGACGTCGAGCCAGCGCCATTCCCGCTGCAGCTCATCGACGCGCTCGAGTGCGTCCCACACCTGCTCGACGGGGGCCTCGAGGCCGAAGGTGCGGCTGTACTCGACGACGTAGGGTGAGCCGGTCACGGCCACACGTGCCGGGTCACGAGGGCGATCGCCAGGGCGAGGACCGCCGCCGCCATCGCCTTGAGCGCGACCTCGGTGGGGCGCAGCAGCTCGGCGAGGTCGAGATCGTGGGAGCGCCCGTCGAGCGTCACGATGCGGGTGGTGACCGACAGGGTGCGCCGGCGCAGAGCCCGGGCGCGGCTGCTGAGTACCCTCTGGGCGTAGGACAGCGCGGCCGCGGCGGCCGCGGCCCACAGGGCCGGGACGTGAAGCGTCCCCGTCTGCACGAAGTAGCCGGTGAGCACCGGGAACGCGCCCCAGGCGAGGGCGAACGCGGTGTCCCCGTGGAAGCGTCCTCCCAGCCACTCGAGGTTGTAGGCGAGCACGGCCAGGACGGCAAAGGCGATGAACGCGAGCAGTAGCGGTCCGACCTCCGCCACCCCCGCGACCCCGAGCGCTGCGGCCGCGGCCAGCGAGGTCGCCGCCGCGCCCCACAGGACGGGATCGGGGATCGAGGTCCGCAGGGGACGGCCGTTGAGCTCGTCGAGGGCATGCGCCCCGACACCGAGCCCAAGCAGGAAGGCGAGGGTCACGAGCCCGAGGCGGCCGAGGTCAAGGCGCGGGGCGAGGGCGGCACCGATCGCCACGTAGGACAGGTGCCACGCGGTGTAGGGCGGGTGCAGTAGGGTCCACCACTCCCGGTACCACGCACCGGGGGCGGCGGCGTAGAAGGCAGGACGCAGCGCGCGGTCATGCATCACGCGTCCCCCACATCACGACACCGGCTCCGAGGCTCATGACGCGGCAGCCGACGTCGTGCAGCCCCGCCCGGCGCCACGCGTCGAGCTGCGCCTCCAGGGGGAAACGCCGGTAGTGCTCCTCGATGCTCGGCCCGAGGAAGCGTCCTACCCGGTACCATGCACCGCCCCCGGCGGCGGCGATCAGGGGCATGACGCCGTGGGTGTACAGGCGCCAACCGGTGCGCAGCAGGGAGCTGCGGGGGACGTGGAACTCGAGGCTGGCGACCTTGCCGCCCGGGCGCACGACGCGCGCCAGCTCGGTCAAAGTGGCTTGCGGGTCGGGCACGTAGCGCAGCAGGTAGGTGAAGCTCAGCGCGTCGAAAACGGCGTCGGGGAAGGGCAGGCGCCGGGCGTCGCCGAGGGCGAACGACAGCCGGGGGCCGAGGCCCGCGGCGGCCGCTTTCGAGCGGCCCTGCAGCAGCATCTCGGGGCTGATGTCCACGGCCACGACGCGTGCCTCGCAGCGGCGCACCACCTGCATCGCAACCCCGGCGGTGCCGGAGGCGACGTCGAGCACGGTGCGCGGGCGCGCGGCGACGATCTCGTCGACCAGACGGCGGCGCCAGCGGGCGTTCTGCCCGGCCGAGAGGACCTCGCCGAGCACGTCGTAACGGCGGGGCAGGGGGGCGAACAGCCGGCGGGCGAAGGCCGCCGACCGGCCGTGTCCGTCCATATCGCTGGCTTGCATCGGTCCTCCCCGGGAAGGCGTACCGCCCGGACCCGTCCGTTGAGGCTACGGACGCGGCCCCCGGCGGGTTCGCCTCAGCCCGACCCCAGCATCTCTGCGAGCTCGAAGGCGAGGTCGAGGGATTGGCGGGCGTTGAGGCGCGGATCGCACAGCGCCTGGTAACGCTGGGTGAGGTGGTCGTCGGACACCTCGTGTGACCCTCCGAGGCACTCGGTGACGTCACGGTCGGTGAGCTCGAGGTGCACCCCTCCCGGCACAGCGCCGCACTCGCGGCACACCGCGAAGAAGCCGCGTATCTCGGCCACGATGTCGGCGAACCGGCGGCTCTTGAGTCCGCCGGGGGTGGTGAAGGTGTTGCCGTGCATCGGGTCGCATACCCACACCACCTGACGGCCCTCCCGCAGCGCCGCTTCGATCAGCGGCGGCAGCCTGTCCGCGACCAGCGCGGCCCCCATACGGGCGATCAGGGTGAGGCGCCCCGGTTCGTTGCCCGGGTTGAGCCTGTCGCACAGTGCGAGGACGTCGGCGGGGGTGGCGGCCGGTCCGAGTTTGGCCGCCACCGGGTTCTCGATGCCGGACAGGAACTCGACGTGCGCGCCGTCGGGCTGACGGGTGCGCTCGCCGACCCACAGCAGGTGCGCCGAGCAGTCGTACCACCTCCCGGTGAGGCTGTCCCGCCGGGTGAGGGCTTCCTCGAAGGCGAGCAACAGCGCCTCGTGCGAGGTGTAGAGGTCGACCGAATGCAGCGGCGAATCCTCCGACAAGTCGACCCCGCACGCCTGCATGAACGCGATCGCCCTGTCGATCTGGGTGGCGAGCGCCTCGTAGCGTCGCCCTTGGGGGCTTGCGGCGACGAACTCCTGGTTCCAGTTGTGTATCTGGCGGAGGTCGGCGAAGCCGCCCGTGGTGAAGGCGCGTATCAGGTTCAGGGTGGATGCTGCGTGGTGGTAGGCGCGCAGCAGGCGTCGCGGGTCGGCGCGGCGGGCCTCGGGATCGAACATGACGTCGTTGACCGCGTGGCCGCGGAAGGTCGGCAGCGCGGTGTCCCCGACCCGTTCCACGGGGGACGAGCGGGGCTTGGCGAACTGGCCGGCGATACGCCCTACCTTGATCACCGGCAGTCCCGCGGCGTAGGTCAGTACCACCGCCATCTGCAGGACGATCTTGAGCTTGTCGCGGATGGAATCTGCCGACAGCTCGTCGAAGGACTCGGCGCAATCCCCGGCCTGCAGCAGGAAGGCCTCACCGCGTGCCACGCGCCCGAGCTCGGAGCGCAACCGGCGCGCCTCGCCGGCGAACACGAGCGGCGGTAGCTCCCGCAGCTCCTCGAGCACGCGCGCCAGCTCGCCGGCATCCGGCCATTCGGGCATCTGCTGCGCCGGCAGGCTGCGCCACGTGTGCGGGGACCACACGGCCATCCCCCGATGCTCGCGCGCGCAGGCGGCATCGTCGAACGAGGTTGCGGCCGGGGCGCCGGTACGATCCCTGCGAGCGCCGCGCCGGCCGCGGCGCGGCACCGCGGGGAACAGGAGGCCTGCGATGACGTCGCGTCCCGACCAGGCGGCCAAGGGCCGTGCCTTCCGTGAGCTGCACCGCTCCGGCACCTTCGTGATCCCCAACCCGTGGGACGTCGGCTCGGCCCTGATGCTGCAGGCGCTGGGGTTCCCGGCTCTGGCCACGACCAGCTCCGGGCTCGCCTTCACCCTTGGGCGTCGGGACGGACGGGTCGAACCCGACGAGGTCGTGGCCCACGTACGAGCCGTGACGCGTGCCACCGACGTGCCGGTGTCGGTCGACCTCGAGAACGGCTACGGATCCTCACCCCGCGCCGCGGCCGACGCGGTGCTGCGTGCCGCCGAAGCGGGAGCGGTGGGCGGTTCGATCGAGGACTACGACCGCGACGGTTACCTCTACGAGGCAGGTGCCGCGGCCGAGAGGGTGGCGGCTGCCGTGGAGGCGGCGTCCGGGCTCGGCTTCGACTTCATGGTGACCGCGCGTGCCGAGAACCACATCCGCGGCAACCCCGATCTCGACGACACGGTCGCCCGGCTGCAGGCCTACGAGGAAGCCGGGGCCGACGTCCTCTATGCACCCGGGCTCGCCACCGCGGACGAGGTCCGAGCGGTGTGCGAGGCGGTGACCCGGCCGGTCAACGTGCTCGCACGTCCCGGGCTGTCGGTGGCCGAGGTCGCGGCGGCCGGGGCGCGCCGGGTGAGCGTCGGCGGCGCGCTCACCTGGGTGGCGGTGTCGGCTGCGGCCGCCGCAGCACGCCTGCTGCTGGAAGGCGATACCTCCGGGCTCGGGGCCCGGCCCCCACTGGAGGACTGGCTCGGTGCGTGACGTCCGTGGCGGTCCGGGATGGTCCCGGTGGGGCGGCGGCGCGGAGATGGGCCGCGGTCCGGGGTGGCACGATGCACGCATGGACGCGCGCCCACCCGGCGGATTGCAGTGAGGACCGGCGCCGACCTCGTAACGGTCGACGACGTGCGCGCCGCGGCCGCGCGTCTCGCCGGGGTCGCGGTGACGACGCCGATCGAGCACTCCCGTGCGTTGTCCGAGCACCTCGGAGGGCCCGTCTACGCCAAGTGCGAGAACCTCCAGCGCACGGGGTCGTTCAAGATCCGCGGTGCCTACAACCGCATCAGCCGGCTCGGGCCGGCCGAACGGGAAGCCGGCGTGGTGGCAGCGTCGGCCGGCAACCACGCGCAAGGGGTTGCGCTGGCGGCCACGTTGTCGGGCGTCCGGTCCACGGTGTTCATGCCGGCGGCTGCGTCGTTGCCCAAGGTCGAGGCGACCAAGCGTTACGGCGCCGAGGTGGTGCTCACCGGCAAGGACTTCGGAGAGGCCTTCGCCGCAGCACAGGCCCACGCCGAGCGGACGGGCGCGGTGTTCGTGCATCCCTTCGACCATCCCGACGTGATCGCCGGTCAGGGCACGATCGCGCTCGAGCTCCTCGACCAGCTGCCCCACGTGGCCACGGTGGTGGTGCCGGTGGGGGGCGGAGGGCTGATCTCGGGTATCGCCGCGGTCCTCAAGGAGCTGCGGCAGGGATGCCGGATCGTGGGGGTGCAGGCGGAGGGCGCGGCCGCCTTCCCCCCGTCCCTGCAGCGCGGCGAACCGATGACGCTCGAGGCGATGGCGACGATCGCCGACGGTATCGCCGCCAACCGCCCCGGCGAGCTGACGCTGGCCCACGTGCAAGCCTTCGTCGACGATGTCGTGGTCGTCTCGGACGAGGCGATCGCCGAGGCGCTCGTGCTCGTGCTCGAACGCATGAAGCTCGTGCTCGAGCCCTCGGGAGCTGCGGGCGTGGCCGCGCTGCTCGGCGACGTCTGCCGGCTGGAGCCGCCGGTAGCCGTGGTGTTCTCGGGGGGTAACGTCGATCCGCTGCTGCTGCAGCGGATCGTGCGCTTCGGCCTGTCGTCGTCGGGACGCTACTTCGCCTTCCGCACGCGCCTGCTCGACGTACCCGGAGCGCTGCACAGCCTGCTCGGACTGATCGCCGAGCAGGAGGCGAACATCGTCGGCGTCGAGCACCATCGCGAGGGCGTGTCGGTCAACCTCGGCGAGGTCGAGGTGGCGCTGCAGCTGGAGACGCGCGGCCGCGACCACATCGACCGGCTCACCGCGGAGCTGACCGCGGCGGGCTACACGATCGAGCGCTTGTGAGCCGCCCGGACCTCACCGGACCCTCGCCGGGGCTGCGCGCCGCGGTGGCGGCCTTCCTTGCCGAAGACGTCGGGCGTGGCGACCGCACGAGCGAAGCCGTCGTGCCCCCGGGCATGCAGGCTCAGGCGCGGATAGAGGCTCGCCAGGACCTCGTGGTGGCGGGGATCGAGGCGGCCCGTGCGTGCTTCGAGGCGTGCTCGCCGGGCATCGACTTCAGCGCCCGGATGGCCGACGGCGACCGTGCCGCCGCGCGACGGGTTCTGGCGGTGGTCCGGGGCGAGCTGCGGGCGATCCTCGCCGCCGAGCGCACCGCGCTCAACCTGCTCGGACGGTTGTCGGGCGTGGCCACCCTCACCGCCCGCTACGTGGCTGCGGTGGCGGGTACCGGCACGCGCATCGTGGACACCCGCAAGACGACGCCGGGCCTGCGGGCTCTGGAGAAAGCGGCGGTGCGGGCAGGCGGCGGCGGCAACCACCGTCACGGGCTCGACGACGGCATCCTGATAAAGGACAACCACGTGACGGCGGCCGGAGGGGTCGCGGCCGCAGTCGCCGCGGCGCGTCGGTCGGCTCCGCACGGGTTGCGTGTGGAGGTCGAGGTGAGCGATCTCGGTGAGCTGCAACAGGCGGTGGACGCCGGTGCCGACGCGATCCTGCTCGATAACATGGACGTCGAGGAGGTGGCCGAGGCGGTGCGCCTGGCGCCCCGAGGTGTGTTGCTCGAAGCGTCCGGCGGGATCACGCTCGATAACGTCGCCGCATACGCCGCCACCGGGGTCGATCTCGTCTCGGTGGGGGCCCTGACGCACTCGGCCCCCGCGGCGGACGTGTCCCTGGAGGTGGATAGGACGTGGTGCTGAGCTCGCAGGCCCGGGCCGCCGGGATCGAAGAGGAGTGGGCGCGCACGGTGCGCCGCCTGGCCGACGAGCGCGACGCTCTGATCGTCGCCCACAACTACCAGGTGCCGGCGATCCAGGACGTCGCCGATCACGTCGGCGACTCGCTCGAGCTGTCCCGCATCGCGGCCGAGACCGACCGCTCCACGATCGTCTTCTGCGGCGTGCACTTCATGGCCGAGACGGCCAAGATCCTGAACCCGCAGCGCCGCGTGCTGATCCCCGATCCCGGCGCAGGGTGCTCGCTCGCGGCATCGATCACCGCCGACCAGCTGCGCGCGTGGAAGGCCGAGCACCCCGGGGCGATCGTCGTGATGTACGTCAACACCGACGCCGCGGTCAAAGCGGAGAGCGACTACTGCGTGACCTCCGCGAACGCCGCCAAGGTCGTGGGGTCGTTGCCCGAGGATGCCGAGATCCTGTTCGGCCCCGACATGTTCCTCGGGGCATACGTGGAGCGGGTCACCGGGCGCAGGATGCACGTGTGGATGGGCGAGTGCCATGTGCACGCGGGGATCCGCCCGTCGGATATCCAGGCGACGCTGACCGCGCACCCGGACGCCGAGCTGCACGTCCACCCCGAGTGCGGGTGCTCGTCGCAGTGCATGTACATGATGGCCACCGGCGACCTGCCGGCCGACCGCACCTTCGTGCTCGGCACCGGTGGAATGGTGCGGCGTGCCCGCGTGTCCGCCGCGCGCGAGTTCGTCGTGGCGACCGAGACCGGGATGCTGCACCGGTTGCGCAAGGAGAATCCTCAGGCTACCTACGTGCCGGCCAACCCGGATGCCGTGTGCGGCTACATGAAGATGATTACCCCGGCCAAGCTGCTCGAGTGCCTGCGCACGATGCGCCACGAGGTGGTGGTCCCGCCCGAGGTCGCCGAGCGGGCGCGGGTGCCCATCGAGAGGATGCTGGCGATCGGCTGAGCCGTCAGGCCCGTTCCCGCAGGTCGAGCGCCACCGAGTTCATGCAGAATCGCAGACCGCCTGCGTCGCGCGGGCCGTCGTCGAAGACGTGGCCGAGGTGCGAGCCACAGCGGGCGCAGCGCACCTCGGTGCGGACCATGCCGTGGCTGCGATCCTCGTGCAGGGTCACGGCGTCCGGCGAGACGGCCGCGGTGAAGCTCGGCCAGCCGCTGCCGGAGTGGTACTTGGTGCGGGAGTCAAACAACGCGGCGCCGCACGCGGCACAGTGGTAGAGGCCGTCTTCGTCGGTGTCGACGTAGCGTCCGGTGAAGGGCGGTTCGGTACCGCCCCGCCGCAGCACCTCGTACTGCTCGGGCGTCAGACGGCGGCGCCACTCCTGCTCGTTTGTCGGTAGCTGCCGGTCGTCGAGCGTGGGCTCGGTCATCGAGCGACCTCCTCGGGGATCGTGCAGGACACGCCGGTGCCGCGCAACCCGCAGTAGCCCGACGGGTTGCGGTGCAGGTACTGCTGGTGGTAGCCCTCGGCGTAGTAGAAGGCCCGCAGCGGGGCGATCTCGGTGGTGATCGGCCCGTAGCCGGCCGCACGCAGGTCGGCGTCGAAGGCGGCGATCGCGGCTTCGGCCAGCCGGCGCTGCTTGTCGCTCGTGTGATAGATGGCGGAGCGGTACTGGGTGCCTACGTCGTTGCCCTGGCGCATCCCCTGGGTGGGGTCGTGCTCCTGCAGGAAGGTCTGCAACAGCCGGGCGAAGCTCACGCGGGCCGGGTCGTAAACGACGAGCACGACTTCGGCGTGGCCGGTGAGGCCGGTGCAGACCTCCTCGTAGGTGGGGTTGGGGGTGTAGCCGCCGGCGTATCCGGCGGCGGTTGTGTAAACGCCGTCGATCTGCCAGAAGAGCCGCTCGGCCCCCCAGAAGCAGCCGGCGCCGAAGGCCGCCACCTCGAGGCCCTGGGGGAAGGGCGGCTTGATCGGGGTGCCGAGCACCGCGTGCAGCTCGGGGACGTCGAAGGGCGGCTCGTCCCGTCCGGGCAGCGCCTCGGACGGTGCCACCATCGCGGTCTTGTGGGGGCGGAACAGCATGAGGACATCATCTCCCGGGATCGATCCGTCGACGCGCGTAACCACGGCGGGACCGTGGCCCTTCCCCGAGCTTGTGTTGCTTGCGTGCCTGTTGCATATATCTGTTCATCGCTGATACCTTCTGTGGGCTGCGCGGCCACGGGGAGGGAAGACGATGGGCAGGTACCAGGCCAGGCACCTGATCAAGCGCCGGCGCTGCGCGGGCTGCGCGCCGGTAGCCGTGGGGGCTGCTACCGCGGTGTGGATCGCCCATCCCGTGGCCCAGGCCGCCACCCACGTCGTGCGCCCCGGCGAGACCCTGTCGCAGATCGCGGCCCGCTACGGCACCACCGTGCACGCGCTGGCCCGCGCCAACCACCTCGCCGATCCCGACGTGATCGTCGCCGGAGCGCGTCTGCGGGTCCCCGGCCCGGTGCGGGTGACCTCGATCCACGTCGTGCGCCCCGGCGAGACCCTGTCGCAGATCGCGGCCCGCTACGGCACCACCGTGCACGCGCTGGCCCGCGCCAACCACCTCGCCGATCCCGACGTGATCGTCGCCGGGCGGCACCTCAGAGTGCCCCACCGGGCGGGGACGGAGGCCCCCGCCTCGGACGGGGCCGCGGCCACCGCTACCCACGTCGTGCGCCCCGGCGAGACCCTGTCGCAGATCGCGGCCCGTTACGGCACCACCGTGCGCGCGCTGGTCCGCGCCAACCACCTCGCCGATCCCGACGTGATCGTCGCCGGCCGGCGCCTGCGCGTGCCTCGGGCGTTTGCGGCGCCGCGCGCGGCGTCGCGTACCGAGGTCGGAGCGGTGCTACGGGCCGAGGCCGCCCGCTCCGGGGTGCCCGCCGATCTCGTCGAGGCGGTCGCGTGGCACGAGAGCGGCTGGAACCAGAGCGCCGTGTCCTCGGCGGGAGCGGTCGGGGTGATGCAGGTCATGAGATCGACCACCGCCTACGTCAACCGCGTGCTCGGGGGCGGGCACCTGAGACGCCACCGGCTGCGCGACAACATCCGCATCGGGACGATGTACCTGCGGCACCTGCTCGGGATCCTCCCCGAGCGCAAGGCCCTGGCCGCCTACTTCTCAGGGCCCGGCAACGTCGGGCATCGGCTCACCCGCAGCCAGCGTCACTACGTCGACAGCGTGGAGGCGCTGCGGGCGCGCATGTGACCGCGGGAAGGTGTGCGCGCCGGCTGTAGTTTGAGCCGCCGTGAGCGGGTCACGACGTCTGCTGGCGATCCACGCCCACCCCGACGACGAATCCTCCAAGGGGGCGGGCACGATGGCGCGCTACGCGTCCGAGGGGGTGCGTGTCGCCCTCGTGTGTTGTACCGGCGGCGAGGCCGGGGACATCCTCAACCCGCGCATGGACCGCCCCGGGGTCAAGGAGCGCCTCGCCGAGCTGCGCCGGGAGGAGCTCGAGACGGCTTGCTCCATCCTCGGGGTGAGCCGGATCCACTGGCTCGGCTACCGGGACTCCGGCATGCCGGGCACCCCGGACAACGCGCATCCCGACGCCTTCTGCAACGCCCCGTTCGACCGCGTGGTGGCGCGGCTCGTGCGGGTGATCCGGGAGGAACGGCCGCACGTCGTGCTCGGCTACGACCACCCGGTTGGCTACGAGCATCCCGACCACATCCGCGTGCACGAAGCGGGTCTCGAGGCCGTGCATGCGGCGGCCGACCCGGACCGCTACCCGGAGGCGGGAGTGCCGTGGCAGGTTGCCAAGGTCTACTACTTCGCCACCTTCACCTACGAGCGCTTCCGTGTCCTGCATGAGGCCGCCTTGGCCGCCGGGATCGCGAGTCCCTACGAGGAGCGGTTGCAGCGGTGGTCCGAGCAGGGTGTGCCCGATCCGCGCATCGATGCCCGGATCGATGTGTCCGATCACCTGCACCTACGCACCAAGGCCCTGCTGGCCCACGCCACCCAGATCGACCCGGACTCGTCGTGGTTCGCCATCCCCGACGAGCTGCAGCGAGAGGCCTATCCGTGGGAGGACTACACGCTGGCCTTCTCGGCCGTCCCGGTGGATCCGCCCGAGGACGATCTCTTCGCCGGGATAGAGCCTGAGGCCTAGGTCCGCGGCGGGCGGCGGGACTCGGCGTCTGCGAGCACCTCGGCGATCTCGTCCCCGAGCAGCTCCTCGCGTTCCAGCAGCGCGTCGCGCAGGGCGACGACGAGATCGCGGTTGGTCTCCAGCAGGTAGCGCACCTGGTCCTTGGCCCGGCGCAGCATCGTCTCCACCTCGCGCTTGGTGTCGTCGTTGGTGAGCACCTTGGCGACGATGTTGGGGCTCGAGTGTCCCCCGTTGTTGACCGCTTCGTAGGACACGAGCGACGAGCCCATGCCGAACGATCCCACCATCTGTGCCGCCAGGGTGGTGGCTGCGGTGAGATCCGAGGACGGCCCGGTTCCGGATTCGCCGAAGAACAATTCCTCTGCCGCCATGCCTGCGAGCGAGATCTTGAGCGTCGCTTCGAGCTCGGACTTGGTCTTGGTCCAGCGCTCCTCAATGTCTGAGTGCGCCAGCAGGCCGAGGGCCTGACGCCGCTTGATGATCGACAGCACCTCGAGCTTGCGGTAGCCCTTGGCGCAGAGGTAGGCGGCGACCGCGTGGCCGGCCTCGTGGGTGGCGATCAGCTCGCGCTCGCGCTCGGAGTAGGCGACCGGATGGCCGAGGCCGATCTCCTCGGATAGGCGGGCGCTCTGGACGTCGCGCCACGTAAGCGCGCTGCGCCCGTCACGCACCGCCCACACGAGCGCCTCGTCGAGCACGTGCTCGAGCATCGCCGGCGTGTAGCCGAGGGTCATCGACGCAAGCTCCTCGCGCAGGTCCTCACGATCCATCTCGGGGGCGTGCTGGCGGCGGGCAAGGAAGTAGTCGATCAGGTCACGACGTCCCCTGCGGGAGGGGACGTCGAAGTACAGGGTGCGGTCGAAGCGCCCGGGCCGCAGCAGGGCGGGATCGAGCGAATCCGCACGGTTGGTCGCCCCGATGATCAGTACGTTGGAGTAGTCGGCACCCTTGAGGCGTATCTGGCGGTGCTCCGGCAACAGCTGGTTGACGAGTGTGGCCAGCGCGTTGCGCACGCGCGTGCCCCACGGTGGCGTGTCGAAGGATTGCAGCTGGATCAACAGCTCGTTGACCATGCCGCCCGAGCCCGAGTCCACGAACCGGTGCACCGTCGGTCCCGGTTCGAGCGCGTTCATCGCAGCGAGCCCGCCGCGGGCCGCCCCGACCGCATCGATCTCCTCGATGAAGCCGATCGCCCCGCCCTCTCTGCGAGCGGCCTTCTTGAGGTGCTTGAAGAAGGAGCGGATCTTGAAGGCGGTCATGCCGAACCACATCGACTGGAAGGCGGGCGCCGACACAAAGAAGAAGGGCACCCCGGCCTCCGCGGCCATGGCCTTGGCCAGATGGGTCTTGCCGGTACCGGGCTTGCCCTCGAACAGGATCCCGCGACGCGGGTTGCCACCGAGCTCTTCGCGGAACGTGCGGTAGGTGAGGAAGATCTGCAGGGTGCGCGTGACCTCCTCGAGCACGACGTCGATCCCGCGCACGTCGGCGAAGCCGATGTCGATCTGGTCGGGGCTGAACTTCACGTGGGGAGAGCGTCCCTGCACGAGGGGCAGGGCCATCATGGCCCCGAGCATCAATAGGATCAGCGCGGGGAACAGCCACAGGGTCGCGTCGGGCCCGAGATGAGGCAGCCCGAAAACCACCGGATGCCCGGTGAGGAGGCGCTTCAACAGGTAGCCGAGCGCCAGCAGCTCGGCCACCAGGAGCCATGCCAGGCGCCGCCGCCGGTTGCGCTCGCGCACCGCCCGCACGTCGGCGCGGTGGTCGGCGACCGCATCGCGGAAGGCCGACGGTACGGGGGCAACCGCAGCTCGCTCTTCGTGCATGTCCATCCCTTCCGCCGGCCTATGGAGTTAGGTTATGCCCCGGATCCTGGAAGATATATCCTCGATACCCCCGATCGCCAGGTGTTTCGCCCCGCCCGCCCGGTCGGCCGAGAGCGCGAGAGCGGTCAGCAGGAAGGGCGCCGCCCCCGCCCGTGCCAGCCCTTCCACCGCTCCGACCGCGGCGAAGGAATGCACCGGGCCCACCGGGGCGATCACGAGCATCCCGATCGCCCGCAGCGTCAGTCCCACCGCAACGGTCACCGCCGCGGCCACTGCGATCCACCAGAGGTCGCCGGCCG
>CADDZG010000009.1 GCA_902812355.1 Actinomycetota bacterium
CCGAGCCGGTCGAACCACGCGATTGCCGGCGCCACCGGCCGTCCGCGGCGGTCGAGCAGCGCACCGGTCTCGGCCATCCCGGTGAGCCCGAGACCGACTACGGGGGCCGCAGGCAAAACAGCCAGGGCGCTTTGCGCCGCAGCCACCAACGCCTCGGGGTCGCACTGCGCGCCACCGGGCACCGGCGTCCACGGCGTCGGGACCCGGGCCACCGCCAGCTCCCGCCCGGCGCGGTCGACCAGCACCGCCTTGACCCACGTCGTGCCGACGTCGACCCCGGCGAGCGCCTCACGCACGGAGCGCGCTCGGGTAGTAAGGAGAGAGGTATGAGCCAGCCCGGTGTGAGCCCCGATGCCGACCGCACCCGGCTCGCGGTCGCGCTCGGCCTGATCGTCGCGTTCATGGCCGCGGAGGTGGTCGCCGGGCTGGTGGCCCGCTCGCTCGCCCTGATCTCGGATGCCGGACACATGCTCACCGACGCCGGGGCGATCGCGTTCTCCCTGGTGGCGATGCGGCTCGCGGCCCGGCCCCCCGGCGCGACCTACACCTTCGGGCTCAAGCGCGCCGAGATCTTCTCCGCTCTGATCAACGGCGTGACCCTGCTGGCGGTGGCCGCGGTCGTGGTGTTCGAGGCGATTCGGCGCCTGCTGGCGCCGCCCGAGGTGCGCGGAGCCCTGATGCTGACCGTGGCCCTGGCCGGCGTCGTGGTCAACCTCGCGGCGACGTGGCAGCTGTCGCGCGCCGAGCGCCGCAGCCTCAACGTCGAGGGCTCGCTGCGTCACATCGTCACCGACCTCTTCGCTTTCATCGGGACCGCGGTGGCGGCCGCGGTCATCCTCGCGACCGGCTTCGATCGCGCCGACCCGGTGGCGTCGCTGCTGGTCGCAGGGCTCATGGCCAAGGCAGGCATCGACCTCGTGCGGGGCGCCGGGCGGGTGCTGATGGAAGCGACACCGCAGGGCATGGACGCGGCCGAGATCGCCGCCGCCCTGCGCCGGCATCCGTGCGTCGTGGACGTCCACGACTTCCACCTGTGGGAGGTGACGTCGGGGTTCCCGGCCCTGGCCGCCCACGTGCTCGTCGGCCCCGAGGACGACTGCCACGCCGTGCGCATGGAGCTCGAGGACCTCCTCGAGCAGCGCTTCGGGATCGAGCACACCACACTCCAGGTCGACCACAGCCACGAGGGCCGGCCGCTGCGGATCGGCTTCGCGGGGCGCCACCGGGGCTCAGCCGGATCCCGGGGCAGAACGCGACAGCGTCGGTAGCAGCCCGAGGCCCACGGCGATCGGCAACCAGTGGGAGATCAGCCGCCACGCCAGCACCGCGGCGGTCGCTTCGGCCGCGGGCGTACCGCCGGCTGCGATCACGCCGGTGGCCACGCCTTCGACCACGCCGACCCCGCCCGGCGTCGTCGGTAGCGCCGCCGCGACCTGCGCGAGGACGTAAGCGAGGGGCACCGCGGCCGCCGCCGCCCGGCCCCCGCCGAAGGCCAGCGCGGCGACCATCAGCACGGCGAGGTCGGCGACCCAGTTGATCGTCGCCCACACCAGCGCGTGGACGCGCTTGCGGTGGTCGCGGAACAGCGCGCTGCCGCGCCGCGCCGCCGCCGCGACCTGGCTCCCGAGCGCGGACGGATCGAGGCGCGCGAGGGGGCCGCGAGCGACCACGCGCAGGATCGCCCCGACCACGAGACCGAGGCGCTCGGGCCACACCATGGCCGGGGTGAACACGGCCGCGGTGAGGACCGCGAAGATGCTCGCCGCGGTGGCGATCGCCAGGATGCGCCCGGCCAGCGAGCCGACCACGGCGAGGGGGAAGATCGCCACCATGAGCAGGGCGAACAGCACCGCGCTGGACACGAACCCGGCCGCCGCCAGGGCGGTGGCCACCACCAGGGTGGGGCGGCCCGGCCCGGTGAGCGCCCGCACCGTGACCGCCATCGCCCCTACCGTTCCTCCGGGCATCACCCGCCCGAGCCCCGTGCCCACCAGCACGGTCTTCTGCAGGTGGGCCTCGCCGAGCTCGCTGCGGGGCACGCCCAGGGCGGTGCGCATCAGGAAGCCGTAGGCCATGAGGCTGACGGTCTCCAGCGCCCCCATCGCCGCCAGCGACTCGGGGGGGCCGGTGAGCAGGGCGTGGGCCGTGGAGCGCAGGCCCGACAGCTGCGCCAGGAGCGCGTACACGCCGAGCGCGAACCCGACGATCCCGGCCACCGTGGCCGGGCGGATCCATCCCAGCAGCCGGGCCGCAGCGCCGGCGCGGTCGGGACCGACGCCGTCCCGGTCGCCCTGCATCGCGCGAGGCTACCGGCCCGCCGGCATCCGGCGGCGGCTCATCCCGCCGTCACTCGGCGCCGAGGAGACGGTCGAGCTGGCTCCAGAAGCGCCCGCGCGGCACCGCCTGGATCCCCACCCGGCGAGCGAGGTCTGCGGATTCGGTGTCGACGTGCGAATAGAAAGCGAGCACGGTGGGGCCGAGCAACCCCCGCTCGCGCGCCTCCTCGATGTGGTCGAGCGCGGGACGGCCGCCGCGATCGAGATCGATCACCAACGCCTGGGGGGTGAGCTCCGCGAGCCGGTCGAGCAGCTCTGACGGCGCCGCGGTCTCCCAGCGGGCACCGAGCCGCGCCGCCGCCGCCGACAGCCTCGCCTGGGCCTGCAGGTCGCCGCCGACGAGCAGGATCGTCGGTCGCTTCACAGCCCCGTCGCTCTCGGGGCGGGTAAGCCTTTGGACCTACGGAACTCGCGCATGGCGCGCGTCGCGCCTGGCCTCAGCCTGAGGTCCGTCAGCGGTTTGCCGGTGCAGATCAAGCCGAACCCTGCCTCCCTGTCGGCTTCGTAATACCGCCACGAGTCGGATTGATCGATCCTGCCGCAGATTATCCACACCGCGCAGGTCGTACACCAGCCCATCTCGCACATGCTGGGCAGGTCGAGGCCGGCGTCACGTGCGGCGGCCAGGATGTAGCGGTCCTCGGGCACGTCGACGCCGACCTCTTCCCCATCCATCTCGAAGATGACCCTGAAGGTCTGGGGCAAAGACGTCTAGGGGTTATAGAAGGGGCGGTTCTTGGAATGCGGCGCATCGCCCGGCTCGCCGCGGCGGAAGTGGCCGCTGGGGCGGGCGACCCCGTCACGCTCCTTGGACAAAAGCTCTATGAACCACGCCTCGTGCTCGATCTCCTCCTGCAGGATGCGCGACGCGAGGTCGTAGGTGCGCGGGTCCTTACCGAAGGTGAGGTCGCACACCTCGCTCCACGTGCGGATCGCGCAGCGCTCGGCCTCGAGCAGAACGGTGAGGATGTCCGCCGCGCTGCCCTGGTAGGGCTCGGTCACGCGCCCGGTGACGTCCTTGCTGGTATCCACCCCCGGCAGGTAGGCATCGGGGCAGCCGGCACGGTCGGCGAAGGTGCGGATGTCGTAGGGGATCGTGCCGCCGAGCTCGTAGATGCGCGGCGTCATGAGCTCGAAGTGCGCCCGATCCTCGAGCCGGGCATCCTCGCAGATCTCCTTGTAGTCCTCGTTGCCCGCCAGGTGCATGCGGAGGATCGTGTAGTAGTAGTAGGTCGTGAACTCGGCCCCCACGGCGTCCACGAGCTTGTCGATCAACGCATCGACGTCGACGCCCCGGGCCTCGAGCTGCTCGACACCGACGCGCTGGGTGATATCCCCCCGGGATACCCGTCCCGTGGCGTGTGGCTTGGCGCGCTGTTCCATCGACACCTCCTCCTCTCGTCGCGACGTTGCCTGCTTGCAACATATTGGCCGGGGCGCGCCGGAGGCACGTTCAGGCGACCCCCTTGATCATCCCCCCGTCCACCGGTACCAGCGCCCCGGTGACGTAGGACGCCGCCGCCGAGCACAAAAAGGCGACCACCGAGCCAAGCTCGGCCGGGTCCCCGTAGCGCCCGGCAGGGATGTCGGTGGTGGACCGGCGCCGCACCTCGGCAACGTCGACGCCGAGCTCGCGTGCCATGGCCTCGTCGAGCTCGGCCACCCGGTCGGTGGCGAGGCGTCCGGGCAGCACCCCGTTGAGCGTGACCCCGGACGACGCGAGCTCGGCCGCGGCGGTCTTGAGCCACGCCACGAGCGCGCTGCGGCACGCGTTCGAGTACACGAGCCCGGGGATGGGTTGGCGCACGCCCGAGGACAGGATCGCCACGACGCGCCCCCATCCCCGGCGTTGCATGCCGGGGATCAACCGGGTGGCGAGCTCGACCGGCCCGGTGCACAGCAGGCGGAAGGATGCCTCCCACGACTCCCGGTCGGTCTCCAGCGCGCCGCAACGCGGAGGCCCCCCGGAGTTGAGCACGAGCACGTCGACATCACCGAGCGTCGACGTCGCGGCCTCGTGCAGGCGCTGCGGCGTGGCGGGATCGTAGGCATCGGCGGTAACGATCTCGGCGCGCACGCCGTGGCGCTTGGAGACCGTGCGCGCCACGTCGGCGAGCGCAGCCTCGTCGCGCGCCCACAACAGCAGGTCGCATCCCGCCGCCGCCAACGCTTCGGCCGCAGCCCGACCCAGCCCCCGCGACGCGCCGCCCACCAACGCCTTATGCCCCTGCAATCCCAGATCCACTGCCACCTCCCCGCGTCGTACGGCACCGTCCACGCGCATCCTGCCACCGGTGCCAGCGGGCTCAGGCGCGCTCGAAGGCCACGGCCACGGCCACCGCGACGCCGGCATCGTGGGAGATCGACACCGCGCAGCTGCCGAGGCCGTCGACGCGCGCCGAGGGCGCCCCGGAAGGGGCGCGTGTCACTTCGATCCGCCGGGCCCACGCGGCCAGAGGCCCGAGCCGCAGGGCTTTGATCACCGCCTCCTTGGCGGCCAGCGTACCGGCGAGGTGCACGACGGGATCGGGCCTCGCCTCGCAGTAGGAGAGCTCGCCAGGAGTGAACAGTCGCCGGCGCAGTGCCGGGGTACGGGCGAGGGCCGTGCGCAGACGCTCGATGTCGACGACGTCGATGCCGATCACGGGCGAAGGATAGCGGGGCATCCGACGTGGGCTTCGGGGAGGTGGCCTGCAGGCAACGCGCCGGCGCGCGAGCATGGTCGTTCAGCGCAGGTGATGGACGAGCGATCGGAGGAGGCGATGGGCGCCAGGATGGTCGGCTGCACCGAGGCGTCGGCCGCCGGCGGACGACCCGGGGGCCCGGCAGGACATCCCGGCGCCATCGGGCGGGAACCGGCGCGTCGGATGCGAGCTGCGGGCGGGGACCGCTGCCATGGCTGATCGGGTGGCGCTGGTCACCGGGGGATCCGGCGGCATCGGGCGCGCCGTGGCGGTAGCGCTCGCCGCGGCCGGGGAGCGCGTGGCGATCAACTTCCGCTCCAGCGCACGCCTGGCGCAGGAGACCCTCGAGCTGGTCGAGCAGCATGGGTCCAAGGGCATGTGCGTGCGCGCCGACATCGCCGAGCGGGACGAGATCGAGCGCATGTTCGCCGAGGTCGAAGACGCACTGGGCCCGGTGCAGGTTCTGGTCAACAACGCCGGGGTGAGGCGCGATGGCCTCGCGCTGACGATGAAGGACGACGCCTGGGAGGAGGTCATCAGGACCAACCTCTACGGGACCTTCGCCTGCTGCAGGCGAGCCCTGCGCGGCATGCTGCGCGCCCGCTGGGGGCGGATCGTCAACGTGTCGTCGGTCTCGGCCCTGCACGGCAACCCGGGCCAGGTCAACTACTCCGCGGCCAAGGCCGGCGTGATCGGGCTCACCCGGACCCTGGCGCGCGAGGTGGCCGGCCGCAACATCTGCGTCAACGTCGTGGCCCCGGGGCTGGTGCCGACCGAGCTGACCAACTCGCTGCCCGAGGACACCTTCGCCGCGCTCGTCGACGACATCCCCATGAAGCGGCCGGGGACCCCGGAGGAGGTGGCCGCTTTGATCGCGTGGTTGTGCTCGGACCAGGCCTCCTACGTCACCGGCGGCGTGTTCACCGCCGACGGAGGCATGACCGCATGAGCGGCTCCGGCGCCTAGAGCAGCCTCGTGCCGGCGCGGTAGACGGCCATCGGGCGCAGCCCCCACGCCCACGCGAACGCACCCTCGTGGTCGGCGTCCCACACCACGAGATCGGCGCGCTTGCCTGGGGCCACGCGGCCGCGGTCGTCGCGTCGCAGGGAAGCCGCTCCTCCGGCGGTGGCGGCGGTAACGGCCTCCCCGACCGACATCCCCAACGCCGCCACCGCCAGAGCGATCACCTGGGACATGTCGGTAAGCCCCGAGGTTCCCGGGTTGTGGTCGCTACCGAGGGCGATCGTGACGCCGGCGCGGCGTAGCGCGGCGACGTCGGGCGTGACCCCCAGCGACAGGGCGGTACCCGGGCATAGGGTCGCGACCACGCCCGCCGATGCCAGCGCCGCCGCACCCGCGGGATCGACGCGCAGGAGATGGTCGGCCGACGCGCAGCGGATCGCTGCGGCGAGCTCCGCCCCGCCGCTGTGGGCCAGCTCGTCGGCGTGGACGCGCGCCTGCAGACCGGCGCGGGTACCGGCCTCCAGCACCCTGCGGGAGGCGTCGACCCCGAAATAGCCCCGGTCGCAGAAGACGTCGCACGCGTCGGCCCCCGCGGCCGCCGCATCCTGCGACCACGACGCGCACTCGTCGGCATAGGCGTCGAGATCCCCGTCGAACTCGGGAGGACAGGCGTGGGCGGCAAGGAAGGTCACGTGCAGCTCGGGTAGCGCCGCGCTGCCCGACAGCCTCCGCAGCAGGGCCACGGCCTCGAGCTCGCCCTCTCGGTTCAGGTGATAGCCGGTCTTGGCCTCGACCGTGGTCGCGCCGCCGGCCGGCCAGCGCGCCAGGCGGGCACGCAGCTGCTCGAGCAGCTCTCCCGATGGACGGGCGCGCGTGGCCCGCACCGTGGCCATGATGCCGGCGTCGGGCCCGAGCTCCGCGTAGGACAGGCCCTCGCTGCGGGCCGCGATCTCGGGGAAGCGGTTGCCGGCGTACACGGGGTGGGTGTGGCAGTCGATGAGCCCCGGCGTGACCAGAGCCCCGCCGGCATCGAGCTCGTCGTCGGGCGAGGTCTCCGGCAGGCGTGATGCCGGGCCGGCCCACGCGATGCGCCCGCCGTCCACCAGCACCGCCGCGTCCTCCACGACTCCCGCAGCCGTGGCGGTGAACAGCCGGCCGATCCCGCGCACCAGGAGCGTGGCCATCGCCTACCCGTCGCCCCACAGCGGGGCGATCGCATCCCGCAGGGCGCCGGCGGGGTCGTCGATCAGCGTGTGACGGCGCTCCCACACCACCGGGCGCCCCGAACACACCACGTGGGTCACGTCGGCCGCTCCCGCCGCGTACACGACGAAGGCCGCGGCACGATCGTCGTCGTAGCCGGCGAGCCTCATCGAAGACAAATCGAGGGCCACGAGATCGCACAACCGCCCCGGCGCCACGACCCCCGCGCTCCACCCCAGGGCCTCCATCCCTGCGGCGGTGGCGGCCCGCAGCAGCGCATCGGCTCCGAGGTGTCCGCGGCGCCCGGTCATCAGCCGGAGGTCGAGCTCGACCGCCCGGGCCTCTTCGAACAGATCGATGTGCGCGTGGCTGTCGGTGCCGAGGGCCAGCGGGCTCCCGGCCGCGGCGAGCTCCGCGGCCGGTCCAACCCCGTCGGCGAGGGCTCGCTCGGTGGTCGGACACAGGCACACGGCCGTCCCGCTGCGGCCGAGCCGCGCGACGTCCTCACCCCCGACGTGGGTCGCGTGGACCGCGGTGGAGCGCCGGCCCAGCGCGCCGGCATCCTCGAGCAGCGCCCTCGGGGTACACCCGGTGACGGCGATGCAGCGCTCGTTTTCGGCCGGCTGCTCGGACAGGTGGAAGTGCAGCGGGGCGTTGCGCTCGGCGGCCCACGACGCCACCACCTTTAGCGCCGGCTGTGGGACCGCGCGCACGCTGTGGATCGCGGCCCCGAGCTTCACGTGCGCTGCGCCGCGGCGAGCCGCGGCGCGGGCCGCCCATGCGTCCACGTCGCCGTCGCAGAAGCGGCGCTGCACCCCGGTCGGGGGCGAGCCGTCGATCCCCGCGGTCAGATAGCAGGTGTCGAGCAGGGTGAGCCGCACGCCGGCCTCGGCGGCGGCCTCCATGAGCGCTTCACCCATGGCGTTGGGATCGGCGTAGTGGCGCCCGTCGCGGTCGTGGTGCAGGTAGTGGAACTCGCCGACCGCGGTCACCCCGGCGAGCGCCATCTCCGCGTACACGCCGCGCGCGAGGGCGAGGTAGCGCTCGGGGTCAAGGCGGTCGGCGAGCGCGTACATCGCCTCACGCCACCCCCAGAAGTCGGCGCCTGCCTCTTCCGCGCGCGCCCGCAGGGCCCGGTGGAAGGCATGGCTGTGGACGTCGGCGAGCCCGGGGATCACGAGGCCGGGGAGCAGCTCCGCACGGGGATCGATCCCGGGGGACACGGCGGTGATGATCCCGTCCTCGCACACGACCGTGGCGGGACCGACCCGGCCCTCGGGCCACAGCAGACGCTCGGCCGTGTAGGTCGCAACCAGGCTCAATGCCCGGACATCGGGACGCGCAGCCCGGTGCGACGCGCCACCGCGCTCGCCTCGGGGTAGCCGGCGTCGGCGTGACGCAACACCCCGGTGGCGGGGTCGTTGGTGAGGACGTGCTCGAGCTTGCGGGCGGAGGTCTCGGTGCCCTCGGCGACCACCACCTGGCCGGCGTGGATCGCCTTGCCGATCCCGACACCGCCGCCGTGGTGCACGCTGACCCACGATGCCCCCGACGCGGTCGACACCAGCGCGTTGAGCACGGGCCAGTCGGCGATCGCGTCGGAGCCGTCGGCCATCGCCTCGGTCTCCCGGTAGGGCGAGGCCACCGAACCGGCGTCGAGGTGGTCGCGCCCGATCACGATCGGCGCCGACACCCTGCCGCGCGCCACGAGATCGTTGAAAGCGAGCCCCGCCCGGTCCCGTTCGCCGTAGCCGAGCCAGCAGATACGGGCCGGCAGTCCTTGGAACGCGACGCGCTCGGCGGCCAGGCGCAACCACCGCTGCAGGTGCTCGTTTTCCGGGAAGAGGGCGGCGACCGCGGCGTCGGTGGCGGCGATGTCGGCCGGGTCCCCCGACAGCGCAGCCCAGCGGAAGGGTCCCTTGCCGGCGCAGAACAGCGGTCGGATGTACGCGGGCACGAACCCCGGGTAGGCGAAGGCATCGGTGTACCCGCCGGTGCGGGCCTCGCCACGCAGGTTGTTGCCGTAGTCGAAGACCTCGGCGCCGGCGCGCTGGAAACCGACCATCGCCTCGCAGTGGGCCACAATCGACTCACGCGCCCGCTTGACGTAGCCGCGCGGGTCCGAGGTGCGCAGCTCGGCCGCCGCGGCGACGTCGAGGCCGGCGGGGATGTAGCCGTTGAGGGGATCGTGGGCCGAGGTCTGGTCGGTGACGATGTCGATCGGTGCACCGCGGCGCAACAGCTCGGGGAAGATCTCGGCGGCGTTGCCCTGGACCGCCACCGACAGCGGTCGCCGTCGCTCCTTGGCCTCCAGGGCCGCGGCCAGCGCTTCGTCGAGGTCCGAGGCCCAGCGGTCGAGGTAGCGGGTGTCCAGACGCCGCCGGATCCGGGCCGGGTCGACCTCCACGCACAGCACCACGCCCTCGTTCATCGTCACCGCGAGCGGCTGGGCTCCCCCCATGCCGCCGAGCCCGGCGGTGAGCGTCAGCGTGCCGGCGAGCGACGGCGCGCCGCGCCCCGCCGCCACCGCGGCGAAGGTCTCGTAGGTGCCCTGCAGGATCCCCTGGGTGCCGATGTAGATCCACGATCCCGCGGTCATCTGCCCGTACATCGTGAGGCCGGCCGCCTCGAGCTCCCAGAAGGTGTCCCAGTCGGCCCAGTCCGGCACCAGCAGGGCGTTGGCGATCAGCACGCGCGGCGCCCACGGGTGGGTGCGCAGCACGCCGACCGGCTTGCCCGACTGGATCAGCAGGGTCTCGTCGTCTTCGAGGTCGCGCAGGCAGGCGACGATGGCGTCGAACGCCTCCCAGGAGCGCGCCGCCTTGCCCGAGCCGCCATAGACCACGAGATCCTTGGGGCGTTCGGCAACCTCGGGATCGAGGTTGTTCATCAGCATGCGCAGGGCGGCCTCCTGCACCCACCCCTTGCAACTGCGTTGCGGCCCCCGCGGGGCCCTGATGACCCGGTCCGTCATGCTTCGCCTCCGGCGCGGCCTTCAGACGGGTCCATCGTAGTGGCCGTCATCCGGCCGTCAGCGCTGGACCGGGGTGCCGCAGCGCGGACAGTAGGCGTGGCCGCTGGCCAGCGGGTTCCCGCAGGCGGTGCAGCGGGGGCGGGGCTGACCCGTCATGCGCCAGCCCCCGACCCAGATGAAGGGCAGGAACAGCACCACCCCCGGCAGGAAGTGGGGGGCGACGAACAGCCCGAGCAGCAGGAAGACGGCACCGATCGCCAGCCACAGCAGGGGGTGCCCCCACCACGGCCGCACCGGGCGCGGCGCGGTCCACGGCCCCCCCGGCTCGGGCAGGCCGTCGGACGCCTCCCCCTGCAGGGGCCCGCCGTCGGGCCCGTAGGGCGGAGGGAAGCTCTCGATCCGGGAACCGATCCCGCGCGTGAGCAGGTAGAAGGCCAGCAGGCACAGGGCCACGAAGGCCAGCGGCAACAGGAACACGAGGAGCTCGACGGGAGCGATCGTCATCGTCTCTCAAGGATAGCGGCCCCCCCGGGGCGAGCTCCGCCCGGGTGGAGCGCGATCGTCCCGGGCGGGTGAAGATAGGACCCATGGAGCCGGTGCCGGTCGTCTTCCACCTCGGTCCCCTGCAGGTGCACACCTATGGGATCGGCCTTGCCGTGACCTTCCTGTTCGCCGCGTGGTATCTCGCCCGCCGCCTGCGCGCCCGCGGGTTGCCTCACCACTGGGTCGCGGATGCCGCCTTCTGGATCATCGTCGCGGCGATCGTGGGCGCGCGCGTGGTGCACGTGATCGCCAACATCGGCTTCTACGCCGACCACCCGGGCGAGATCCCGCTGGTGTGGCACGGGGGTCTGTCGTCGTTCGGCGGCCTCGCCTTCGCGGTCCCCACCGGGATCCTGCTCGCCCGGCGCTACGCGCCGGACATCCCGATTGTCACCGGGCTCGACATAGCGACCCCGGTGCTCGCCGCGGCGTGGTCGCTGGGGCGCCTGCTCGGGCCGCAGCTGATGGTGCGCGGCGGCGGCCGGCCCACCGACGCGTGGTACGGCATGGCCTACGCCGGCCAGGTCGGCGACCGGGTGCCGGTACCGATCTTCCAGTCGATCCTCGACGGACTGACCTTCCTGATCCTGATCGCGGTCGAGCGGCGTTTCCCGAACCGTCCGCGCGGCGTGATCGTGTCGCTGGGGGCCGGTCTGTGGGGGCTATCGCGCTTCTTCGAGGAGTGGTTCTGGCTCAACCGCCCGGGAGCCTGGGACGCGGTCGAGGTCGTGGGCCTGGTGATGAGCGCGTGCGGATGGATCGCGCTCGCCGTGATCCTGCGCCGCGCCGCTCGGCGGCCGGCCCGACCCGGGGCCGAGCCCGAGCCAGAGCCGGCCTCGTTGTAACCGGGCGGCCGCGAGCCGTCAGTCGAGGTAGTTATAGGCGGGCAGGGTGAGGAACTCGACGAAATCGTCCGCCAGCGCGACCTCCTCGAAGATCGCCTGAGCCTCCTTCGCGGGGGCCTTGGCGTAGGCCTCCTCCCCCACCATCTCCCGGATGTTGTCGAGCTCCTCTTCGATCACCTGCTGCACGAGCTCCCGGGTGATCGTCGTGCCGTCGTCCAGCCGCGCCGCGTTGTGCACCCACTGCCACACCTGCGACCGGGCGATCTCCGCGGTGGCGGCGTCTTCCATGAGGTTGAAGATGGCCGCGGCGCCGTTGCCCGACAGCCACGAGGAAAGGTACTGCAGGCCGACGCTCACGTTGTTGCGCAGGCCGGCTTCGGTTATGCGGCCGTCGGGCACCCGGATGTCGAGCAGCTCGGCCGCCCCGACCGACACGTCTTCGCGCTTGTTGTCGACCTGATGGTCCCGGTCACCCAGCACCTTGGCGAAAGGTTCACGGGCGATGTCCACGAGGTCCGGGTGAGCGACCCAGGTGCCGTCGAAGCCGTCGCCCGACTCCCGCTCCTTGTCCCGTCGGACCTCGTCGAAAGCCTTCTCGTTGATCTCCGGGTTCTTGCGCGACGGGATGAAGGCCGACATCCCTCCGATCGCATGGGCCCCCCGCTTGTGGCAAGTACGCACCAGCAGCTCGGTGTAGGCACGCATGAACGGAACCGTCATGGTCACCTGCTTACGGTCGGGCAGAACGAACTCGGGGCGCGAGCGAAACTTCTTTATCGCCGAGAAGATGTAGTCCCAGCGCCCGGCGTTGAGGCCGGAGGAGTGGTCGCGCAGCTCGTAGAGGATCTCGTCCATCTGGAACGAGGACAGGATCACCTCGAGCAGCACCGTGGCCTTGATCGTCCCGTGCTCGAGCCCGAGCTCCTCTTCAGAGAAGGAGAAGACGTCGTCCCACAGCCGCGCCTCGAGGTGGTGCTCGAGCTTGGGCAGGTAGAAGTACGGCCCGGCTCCCCGATCAAGCGATTCCTTGGCGTTGTGGAAGAGATAGATGCCGAAATCGAACAATGCTCCGGCGACCTTTTCGCCGTCGACGAGCACGTGCTTTTCGTCGAGATGCCAGCCGCGCGGGCGCACCAGCAGCGTGGCCAGCTCCGGGTTCAAGCGGTAGTCCTTGCCGCCCTGCGAGAACTCGAGCTTGCGGCGCACCGCGTCGTAGAGGTTGACCTGGCCCTGGACCATGTTGGCCCACATCGGGGAGTTGGAGTCTTCGAAGTCGGCCATGAAGCAGTCGGCGCCCGAGTTGAGCGCGTTGATCATCATCTTGGCATCGGTCGGGCCGGTTATCTCTACCCAGCGGCGCTGCAGCGGCTCCGGCTCCGGAGCTATTTGCCAGTCGCCGCTGCGGATCCCTTCGGTGTCGGGCGAGAAGTCGGGCAGCTCACCGGCGTCGAATGCCCGCTGACGCTCGGCACGCGCCTGCAGGAGCTCGCGCCGTCGGTGGTCGAAGTTGCGGTGGAGCGAGGCCACGAAAGCCAGGGCCTCTTCGCTCAGGACCTCCTTCTGCCGCCCTTCGACGGGACCGCGAACGTCCACGCCACGGGCATCAGCCATCGTCCAACCTCCTGTTCGCTAGCGACGCGGCGATCAGCTCGATCGGGTGGTACATGGGGATGTTCTCCCCCCGTTCGGACAGGTAAGCGGAGATCTGCAGGGCACAGCCGGGGTTGCCGGCGACCACTGCTTCGGGTTTCACCGACAGGATGTCGTCCACCTTGCGGCGGCCGAGCTCGGCTCCCGCCTCGGGCTGGAGCAGGTTGTAGATGCCGGCCGAGCCGCAGCACAGCTCCCAGCCCGGGGGCTCGAGGAGCTCGAGCCCCGGGATCGCCCGCAGGAGGGCGCGCGGCTGCTCCCGTATCCCCTGCGCGTGGGCGAGGTGGCAGGCGTCGTGGTAGGCGACGCGCAGCCGCAGCGGATGTCTCTCGGCCACCGGTTCGACCTCCGCCAGGAGCTCCGACACGTCCCGCACCTTCGCCGAGAAGGCCCGGGCCCGCTCCCCCCAGCGTGGATCGTCGGCGAGGACGTGGCCGTAATCCTTCATCGACGACCCGCACCCGGCTGCGTTGACGACCACCGCATCGCAGCCTTCGAACGCCTCGATCAGCTCCTTAGCCAGCTCCAGAGCCTCGTCTTCGTAACCGGAGTGGAACATCAATGCCCCGCAGCAGCGCGGCAACCGCGGCGCGTACACCTCGTAGCCCTCGGCCGACAACACCTCGACCGTCGCCCGGTTGACCCCGGGGAACATCACCCGCTGCACGCAGCCCTGCAACAGGCCCACGCGCGCCCTGCGGACGCCGCTCGCCGGCGTGACCTCGGGCAGACGGTCGAAGGCCACGCGCGCCCGCACATCGGGCAGCAGGCGCTCCATCATCGCGACGCGCGGCCAGCGCTCGAGCATGCCTCGTTGGCGCACCCAGGCCTGCAGCCCGCTGCGGCGGTACCCAGCCAGCAGCGGCAGCAGCGGGCGCAGCCGCCCCGGATGGGTGAAGGTCTCGAACAGCAGGCGCCGGAAGCCTCGCTCGAGCGGGCTACGCCGGTGGTTGCGCTCGACCTGAGGGCGGGTCGCCTCGATGAGACGGTCGTAGCGCACGCCGGAAGGGCAGGCCGTGACGCAAGCCATGCAGCCGAGGCAGCGGTCGAAGTGGGTGACCATCGCCTCGCTCATGCGCGACCCTTCGCGCAGCCCCTCCGCCATGAGGACGATCCGCCCGCGCGGCGAATCCATCTCCTCGCCCCATAACACGTAGGTCGGGCACGTCGGCAGGCAGAAGCCGCAGTGCACGCAATCGTCGATCAGCTCCTGCTCGGGGGGCCGCCGCGCGTCGAACGCTCGGGTCGCCACTAGATACCTCCCACGAAGATCCCGGGGTTACACACGCGCCGCGGGTCGAAGCGCTCTTTCACCCGCCGCATCAGCGCCGGTGCACCCGCATGTTCGGAGTGCCACACGTCGACCTTCGCCCGCACGCTCTCGGGTGCATCCAGGACCACGCACGCATAGGGGCGCAGGCGCGCCCTGACGTGGTCGATCGCGGCCACCGCGTCGGCCGTATCCATGGCCGGCAGCGCGAGCCACACGAGACCGAAGGCCACCCTGCCGACCGCCGCGGCCCTCGCGCTGCGAGCTGCGGCGAGCACGCGCCCGATCTCGGCGGGGCGGGCCGATACCCTTACGACAATCCCATCGTCGCTGCGCTGGGACGCTCGCTGACGCTCCCACAGGGCGGCCTCGTCGTCGCCTTCGGCCACGACGGTGTCGAGCCCGGCCTCCTCGAGCGCGGCCACCGTCCGGCGCGTGCGCTCCTCGGACTCGGCCCCCGCGATCCTGGCCAGGACCTCGCCGACCCCATCCCGCCACGCGACGTCGAGCGCCTCGAGCTCAAGGGGCTTCGCCAGCAAGGCACGCGCTCCCGCCTCGATTCGGCCGACGTCGGAATCCCGCCCTAGCGCGGTCACCCGGGCGCGCGGCAGCGGATGCAGGCGGAGGATCACCTCGGTGATCGCTCCGAGCGTGCCGAAGGAGCCGGTGAACAGCTTGCCGAGGTCGTAGCCGGCGACGTTCTTGATCACCTTGCTACCCGAGCGGGCCACCTTGCCGTCGGTGGTGGCGAAGCGGATCCCGAGCACGAGATCGCGCGCCGCGGCGAAGCGGTGGCGCAGGGGGCCGGAATCGCCCGTGGCCACGATCCCTCCGATAGTCGCCGCCGCGCCCTCGCCCGGGTAGGGATCCAGCGCCAGCATCTGGCCGGCGCGTGCGAACACCTCCTGGGCTTCAACCAGGCGCGTGCCGGCCCGCACTATCGCGGTGAGATCGCCCTCGTTGTGCTCGATCACACCGTTGAGGCCGGAGAGGTCGAGCACGCCCCACACGTCCTCGACCGGGTTGCCCCAGGACGACTTCGTGCCCCCCGCCCGCAGGCGCAGGGGTCGTCCGTGCTGGGCGGCATCGGCGAGGGCGTCGGCCGCGTCCTGAGCCGTGGATACCCGCAGGATTTCCATCAGAAGCGCTCCGCCACACCTGCCCGCTCCAGCGGGTGCTGCCGGTAGGGCCCCGGCACCTCCCCGCACAGACGGGGCGTCGGCATGACCTTGCCGGGGTTGACCAGTTGCTCGGGATCGAAAGAGCAGCGCAGCTTCTGGAAGCAGTCGAGATCCTCCTCGGCGAACATGTCGGCCATGTAGGCCTTCTTGTCCAGGCCGACGCCGTGCTCCCCGGTGATCGATCCCCCGGCGTGCACGCACGCCAGCACGATCTCCCCGGCAAGCTTCTCGGCCCGTTCCGCCTCGCCCTCCACGGAGTGGTCGTAGAGGACCAGCGGATGCAGGTTGCCGTCGCCGGCGTGGAACACGTTTGCCACGCGCAGACGGTGCTCCCGGCTGAGCTGCTCGATGCGGTTGAGGACCTCGGCCAACCCGGTGCGCGGGATCACGCTGTCCTGCACGTAGTAGTTCGGCGAGATGCGTCCCATGGCGGCGAACGCCGCCTTGCGCGCCTTCCAGATCAGCTGGCGCTGGTGCTCGTCCTCGGCCACCCGCACGCCGGTGCAACCGTTGCGCTTGCATATCTCCACGACCTCGTCGAAGGTCGCCTTGCACTCCGACACCGGTCCGTCGACCTCGATGATCAATGCTGCGCCGGCGTCGAGCGGATAGCCGGCGTGGGTGGCCTCCTCGGTGGCCCGGATCGCGAGGTTGTCCATCATCTCGATCGCCCCCGGCAGGATCCCGGAGGCCACGACGTCGGATACCGCGTGGCCGGCGTGTTCCATGTCGTTGAAGTAGGCCACGAGGGTCTCGCGGTGTTCGGGGGCCGGTATCAAACGCAGCACGATCTTGGTGGCGATACCGAGCGTGCCCTCGGAGCCCACGAAGGCGCCGACGAGATCGTAGCCGGGCAGGTCGCACTCCTTGCCACCTACCGTGACGACCTCCCCGTCGGGCAGCACGAGCTCCAAGCCCATCACGTAGTTGGTGGTGAAGCCGTACTTGAAGCAGTGCGCGCCCCCGGAGTTCTCGGCGACGTTGCCGCCGATCGAGCACACGATCTGGCTCGACGGGTCCGGCGGGTAGTAGTAGCCGGGGCCGATCGCCTGCGACACCTGCACGTTGGTCACTCCCGGTTCGACCACGACCCGCAGGTTGGCGGTGTCGACGTCGAGGATCCGCCGCATCCGGGAGAGGACGATCAGGACGCCGTCCTCGACCGGCACCGCCCCACCCGACAGCCCGGTACCCGAGCCGCGCGCGACCCACGGGACGCCCGCGTCGTGGCACGCCGCGACCACGGCAGCGACCTCCGCGGTCGTCTCCGGAAGCACCGCCACCCCGGGCATGACCTGGAAGTGCAGCAGACCGTCGGAGCGGTACGTTGCGAGCCGGTCGCGATCGGTGAGCACGCGGTGGGGCCCGCAGATCTGTGCGAACCTCTCCGCCAGAGCCCTGAGGTCCTTGCCGCCCATCGTCTGCTCACCCCCTCGGTCGCCCAACTCTGCCGGCGCCGCGCGGACCCACCGACAGTCTCGCAGACGGTCACCGGGGGTCCTGCCAGCCGCGGCGACCCGGGGCGATCAGCCGGGTCCGGACGCCCGGCCCCGGAAGGTCGCCGGGTCCGCTGCATCGAGCAGCTCGGAGAGCATGCGCGACAGGGTATGGCCGCGCTGCAGCGCAGCCGCGATCAGCTCGTCCTGCACCCCGGGGTCGAGCTCGGAGCGGCGTTCGGACAGCAGATGCAGGGTCCCGAGGATCACCGCCAGGGGCGTGCGGAACTCGTGCGACATGCGCTCCATGAACGCCTGCTGGGCGAGGTGGGTGGCGCGCGCCGTCTCCGCCGCCCGCGCATCTGCGAGGGCTACCCCGGCGCAGGTGGCGAACAACTGCAGGATCTCGGTGTCGACCGCGTCGTAGCGCCGGGGGCGGTCCACGGACGCGACCACCAGCGCCCCGGTGACGCCGTGGCTGTCGTCGATCGGGGCGGCCATGGCGCTACACAGGGCGACCCGGTGAGAACCGAACTCCTTGCGGTAGTCCTCCGCCACCACCACTCGGTTGAGCAGCATCGCCCGCCCGGCGATGCCTTCCTCGATCGGCAGCCGGTCCATCGCCCGGGCGAGCTCGGGGGCCAGACCCGCGTAGGCGGCGTTGATCGTGACCGCAGGATCGCGGCCGTCGCGCAGACGCACGGCCGCGCAGTCGTCGTGGAACAGGCGGCTGAGCCCGGCGACGATCGCGCTCAGGATCTCGACCACCGGTGCGCGGTGCGATACCGAGGCGAGGACGTCGAGCAGCTCGCGCAGCGATGCCTCGCGTCGCGGGTCGGGCGCTCGTGCCCGTCCGGCCCCCGCGCGGCCGCCGGGATCGATCATCCGGGCATCCTCGCAGACGGAGCGGACCGCGGTCCAGGCCCCTGCGCGTGATCGCACGAGGTCCAGTTGCGCGTGCTCCCGATGCACTAGTCTTCCGGGCGAACGGCCCGGGGGGGGCCACTGCGAAAGGGGGGTGGCTAGCTTGTTCGACCTTGCCGTCTTCCACCAGGTCAAGGACCCGGTGAGCAACGTGCCGGGCACCACGTTACTGGCGCTTGTGCCGGTTGCCGTGCTGCTGGTCTCACTGGCGGCCTTCCGCGTCACCGCGTGGCTCGCCGTGATCATCGGCTCGATAGTCACGATCGCCCTTGGGGTGGGGGTGTGGCAGGCCCCCTTCGGAGCGACGATGGAGGCGTACATCTGGGGTGCTCTCACCGGCGCGTGGGCGATCGACTGGATCGTCTTCTGGGGCGTGATGATCTACTTCACGCTCGTCGAGACCGGCATGTTCGACCGCTTCAAGCGCTGGCTGATCCAGCAGGCCACCGCGGACATCCGGATCCAGACCCTGCTGCTCGCATGGGCCTTCGGCGCGCTACTGGAGGGTCTGGTGGGTTTCGGCTACCCGTGGGCGATAGTCGCACCGATCCTGATCGCCCTCGGAGTTGTCGAGCTCGACGCGATCCGGGTCGGAGCGATCGCCAACAACGCACCGGTGTCCTTCGGGGCGCTGGGGGCTCCGATCATCGGGCTCGCCGCGGTCACGGGACTCGACGTCGTGCACCTCGGCGCGATCGTGGGCCGGATAGTCGCCGTCCTCGCCCTGCTCCCCCCGTTCGTGCTGATCTACCTCGTGTCGGGCAAGCGGGGGCTCAAGGAAGGCTGGCCCCTGGGGGTCGTCGGGGCGCTCGCCTACATCCTCGGCCAGTTCCCGATCTCCCAGTTCAACCCCTATCTGCCCGACATCATCGGCGCTCTCGTGTGCTTCGGCGCGCTGCTGATCTTCATCCGCTTCTGGAAGCCCCGCACGATCCTCGGCTACGGCGGGATCCCGGTCGAGGAGCAGGAGGTCGAGCTCGGCGAGGAGGTCAGGGAAGCGCGCCACGGGCCGCGCATGAGGCCGGGCGAGGTGGTGCAGGCGGTCCTGCCCTTCATCATCCTGGTGATCGTGGTTATCGCGTGGACCGGGCCGTGGTCGAGCCTGCCCGGCGTGGTTCTGTTCTCGGGAGCGGTAGAGGCCGTCTCTTCCCTGTCCCACAAAGCGCTGGCCGCCGAGTTCGACTTCAAACCGTGGATCGCCGGGACCGCGATCTTGGCCTCGTGGATACTGATCGTTGCCTACCTGCGCCCCTCGGGGCGTCAGCTGGGCAACGCTCTGCGCCGCAGCCTGCAGCAGCTGTGGGGTGCGTTCCTGGTGGCGTTCTTCATCTTCGGGCTCGCCTACGTCTTCAACTACACCGGGATGGCGACGTCACTCGCATACGGCTTCTCCCAGGTCGGCACGGCGTTCATCGTGCTGGCCCCAATACTGGGGTGGATCGGGGTTGCGCTGTCGGGCTCCAACACCTCGACAAACGCGCTCTTCGGACAGTTCCAGCTGGCCGTGGGCCAGCAGATCGGCGTGCCGCTGCCGATGTTCCCCGCGCTCAACTCGGTGGGGGCCGAGGTCGGCAAACCGGTGGCACCGCAGACCGCCAGCGTGGGGGTATCGACCACCCGCTTCGTGCGCAACGAGGGCGAGGTGATCCGCCACAACATGGTCTGGACGCTGTTCCTGCTCCTGTACCTCATAGGCATCGGTCTCATGTACTACTTCCTCTTCCGCTCGGCGATGCGCTGACCCGGCCCGGCGGATAGCCCGGACCCAGGCGGGGATACCGTGAGGTGTGGAGCCGGTGCAGCGGGTGCGCGCGCGTGCCCTGGAGGAGGTCGGGGGCAGGCAGCGCCTGCGGGTCATCCTCGTGCTCGCGGCGGTGCTGGGACTCGATTACGCCGACCGCTCGGTGCTCGGGGTCGCCGCGCCCAACATCGAACACGCGTTCTCCATCGGCAACGCCCAGATCGGGCTGCTGGCATCGGCCTTCGCCGTCGTCTCGGCGCTCGCCACGGTGCCGGTGGGCATGCTCACCGACCACCGGCGGCGCACTACCCTGCTCGGCATCAGCGTATGCCTGTGGAGCGCCGCCATGGTGTTCGTCGGTGCTGCCCAGAGCTACCTGTGGTTGTTCTTCGCCCAGATGAGCCTCGGGGTGGTCACCGCCACCGGAGGGCCCACCGTGGCCTCGCTCACTGGGGACCTCTTCTCGCACCGGGAGCGGGGCCGCGTGCTCGGCTACATCCGCAGCGGCGAGCTGTTCGGGACCGGGTTCGGCTACATCGTGACCGGGCTGATAGCCAGCTATCTGTCGTGGCGCTACTCGTTCTGGGCCCTGGTCCCGGTGAGCGCGTTCGTCGCCTTCGCCGCGCTGCGCATGCGCGAGCCGGAACGGGGGGCCAACCTCGAGCATCCGGGCAGCGCCGGAGGGAACCTGCGGTCCGGGGACACGGCGGAGCCCGAGGACGAGGACCTCGTCGAGGAGCTCGTGGTCGAAGACGACATCGTCCCGGACCGGCGCCTGATCCTGCACGGCGAGCAGGAGCACATGTCCCTGTGGGACGCGGTCCGTTACGTGCTGCGGGTTCGCACCAACGTGATCGTGCTGATCGCCTCTTCGATCGGCGATCTGTTCCTGTCGGGGGTGCGGGTCTTCATCGTCGTGTTCATCATCCACCAGTACTCGATCTCGCAGGGCATGGTGATCGCGCTGCTGCCGGTGGTCGGAGCCGCAGCGATCGCCGGGATGATCGCCGGAGGCCGCATCGGCGACCGCCTGCTGCGCCACGACGTCCTCGGTGGGCGGATCTTGGTCGGCGTGGTCGCCTACACGCTGGTGGCCGCGGCACTGATCCCGGCCGCGCTGCTGCATTCCCTGCCGGCCGCGCTGCCCCTGTTCATGATCGGCGCCTTCGCCCTCGCCGCCCCCCTGCCCGCCCTCGACGCGGTCCGCCTCGACATCATCCACTTCCGTGTGTGGGGGCGGGCGGAATCGGTGCGCACGGTGCTGCGCACCGCGGCCGACGCCGGAGGTCCCGCGACGATCGGGCTGCTCTCCGACGTCGCCTTCGGCGGCGGTCACCACGGGCTGCAGCTGGCGATCCTCGTGACCCTGCCGCTGCTGATCGCCAACGGGATCGTGCTGCTGTGGGCCCTGCGCTTCTATCCCGCCGAGGTCGCCGCCGCGGTCTACACCGAGCATCCCGAGCTCGAGCAGCCGCAGAAGGCCTGCGACGGGGCCTTAAGCCCGGGTATTAGCCGTGCTCCAGCACCCACGCGACCGCGTCGGCGATCGCAGCGACCGCGGGAGGGTTGAGGCCGTGGCCCATCCCGGGCACCAGCATCAGACGGCGAGGCTCGGGGGCGGCGTCGTGCAGGGCACGGCCGTCGCGGTGAGCGATGAAGCGGTCGCGCAGGCCATGCACCACCGCCACCGGAACCGTTAGCGTGCCGATCAGCTCCACCGGCGGCGGCGGCAGCCCCAGGTGTCTCGCCACGCGCACCCCGAACAGGGCACGCACCCCGGCCCGGCCGATGGGGGTCCGGGTGCCGAACGCCGCCAGCAGGCCCTTGGGGTTGCGCGGCAGTCGCCAGCGCGACGGCGCGCTCACCAGGACCAGTCCCGCCAGCGGGGCGGCGCCGTCCAGTGCCAGCCCGCACACGTAACCGAGTGCGGAGATCGCGCCCATCGACATGCCCACGAGGGCGACGCGCGACGCACGCTCGGCCGCCGCGGCGACCGCCGCGGCGACGTCGTTGGGCTCGAGCTGCCCGATCGTGGACTCGCCGCTCGAGGCGCCGTGCCCGCGCGGCTCGAACACCACGAGGTCCACGCCGCGCGCCACGAGGATGTCCGCCAGAGAGGCCATCGATCGTCCCTGCGCCGGCATGAGGAAGCCGGGGTTGAAGACCACCGCCGCGTCCGGCCGGTCGGTGCACCAGCGTGCACCGGCCAGGGTCACCCCGTCCCGGGTGTGCAACACGAGGGGCTCGGGCGCGGACGTACGCACGGGACCCTGCGACACCACGTCTTGCACGCTATCGGACGGAAGCGGTGCGCGTCGGCACGGTTCGCAGGCCGGCCGAAGCGGGTATGAGCGCGGACGTGCCCGAGATGCAGACACGCAGGTTCCCCGCGGCCGGGCTCGAGGTGCCGGTGATAGGGCTCGGCACGTGGAAGACGTTCGACGTCGACGCGTCCCGCCAGTCGGTCGCCGACGAGGTCGTAGCGACGGCGTTCGCCGCCGGGGTGCGCGTGGTGGACAGCTCGCCGATGTACGGCCGCGCCGAAGCCGTGCTGGGACGGGCCCTCGCCGACGTGAGGGCCGACGCGATCGTCGCCACCAAGATCTGGACCCCGTCGGTGGACGAGGGGCGCAGACAGTTGCAGTCTCAGCTCGGCTATTTCGGAGGGCACGTCGACATCGAGCAGGTGCACAACCTCGTGGCATGGCGCGAGCACCTCGCCTGGCTCGAAGAGCAGAAGGAGCGGGGCAACATCGGCCTTTTGGGTGCGACCCACTACGATCCCTCGAGCTTCGACGAGCTCGCGACCGTGATGCGCTCAGGCAGGATCGACGCGGTCCAGGTGCCCTACAACCCCCACGAGCGCGCGGTGGAAGCCGAGATCCTGCCCATGGCGGCCGACCTCGGCCTCGGCGTCATCGTGATGCGCCCGTTGGGCAGCGGATCCTTGATGCCCGGCCCCCGACCCGAGGAGCTCGCTCCCCTCGGGGTCGACACGTGGGCCCAGGCCCTGCTGAAGTGGGCGCTGTCGGACGAACGGGTGCACGTGGTGATCCCCGCCACCTCCAGCCCCGAGCACGCGGCGGAGAACGCCGCCGCCGGGGCGTCGCCGGCGCTCGATCCCGACCAGCGCGCGCTGGTCGAGAAGCTCGCGGGGGCCTGACGCCGCAGCCGCTCGGCTCATCCCGGCGGGGACGGCGACGGGTGCACGCTTTGTGGATACAGCGGCAGCAGGTACGGGGGGCGCGGCCGCTGGTGAAAGTCGAACTCACGCAGCAGGTCGCCGAGGCGCGGATCGTTCTCGCGCACGATCGGGCGGGAGTCGGGGCGCCCGTCGCGCGTCGGGTCGAGCCGCTTGCCTCCGAGGAAGAGGTCCTCGATGAGGCGCACGTAGGAGTCGAAGGACAGTGTCTGGTGGTCGATGTAGCCGCGCTTGGCGTAGGGGCTGATCAGGAGCCCCGGCACCCGGATCCCGAGGCCCTGGCCGTCGATCACCGGCGGCTTGACGTGGTCGTAGAAGCCTCCCCACTCGTCCCACGTAATGAAGATCGCGGTGTCCTTCCACAAGGAGCTGCGCATGATGTGGTTGACGATGTTGGTGACGAATGCCTGGCCCACCGACACCTTCGCGGCCGGATGCTCGCTCTCCGGCTCGCTTGGGACCACCCAGGTGACGTCGGGCAGCCGGCCCCTTTCCACCGCGTCCCAGAAGTGGGGCATCGTCTGGATGTGGCCGAGCTGGCCCGATTCGTGCACCGTCTTGAACTCGGGCAGCGGGTTCCACAGCATCGGCGTGCCGGGCCCCGGCTCGCGCATCACGCAGCGATCCGGGTGGTTGTCGCAGTCGCTCTCGTAGCCCTCCGAGACGTAGTAGCGCCACGTGATCCCCGCCCGCCGGAAGAGGTAGGTAAGGTCGGTCCACGGCATGTCGTAGTCCGTACCCGGGCGGTCGGGGTCGAGCTTGTCGGTGTCGTTGTCCTCGGGGATGCACGACATCGGGTCGTCGGGGCTCTTGCAGCGCGCCGACCATCCCGACACGAGGTAGAGATGGTTCGGCAAGCTGGGACCCGCGACCGAAGAGAACATGTGGTCCTGCAGCACGAAGTGGTCGGCGTAGGCCCAGTAGTTGGGGATGTCCGAGCGGGTCTTGTAGCCCATCACATCGGGCCGCTCGGTATCCGGATGACAGTCGAAGGCCGGCACCCTCACGCACCCCGCCTTGTCGTGGGCCTGGGTGGATGCGATGAAACCGTCCATCTTGCCCCCGTCGATGTCGCGGCGGGCGTCGTCGGCGCCGTGGGGGCCGCCGACGTTCTGGTCGGCGGGGTCGTGGAAGGGGCGGACGCACGAGCCGGTGGCGGGGTTCGGGACGCACACCGCCGGCTTGCCGTCACGCATCGGGATGCCGTCGGCCCCCGGGTAGGTCCCGAAGTAGGTGTCGAAGGAGCGGTTCTCCTGCATCACGATGACCACGTGGCGGATGTGGCGCGCCGCCACCTCTGCCTTGGGAGAACGGTGCGAACGGCCGGCGAAGCGGGGGGTCCCGGTGAAGGGGCTGCCGCTGATCGTGGGCACCGCGGGTCCGGCAAACGAGCCCGACCACGCGGCCACGCCCACGCCTACCGCAGCGGCCACGATCACCGCCACGGCGATCACCCACCACCTGCGCTTCAGCTGAGGCTCCTCCTGGGGTTGCCGCGGTCCCCCGACCGCCCGCCGGCGTCACACTACCGGGGACGCGACGGTGCCCCCCGCGCACCGGGGGGCACCCGATCCAAGGCCGAGCGGGATCAGGCGAGGCCTTCGGCCTCGTACTCCCGCAGGAATCCTTCGAACAGCCGCAGGTGGCCCTGCTCGTCGTGCAGGATCTCGATCACCATGTCCTGGGTGACCCAGTCGACGCCGTCGGCCGCCTCGATGATCCGGTTGTAGTGCTCGATCGCGCCGGCCTCGGCCTCGATCACGCCTTTGATCACGTGCACGACGTCGGTCTGCTCCTCCGGCGGCTGCAGGTACTTCTGCTCCGGGGTGAAGTCCATCGAGCCGGGCACGACCCCGTAGAGCTCCTTGATGCGCTCGCCGAAACGCTGGGCGTGGCCCAGCTCCTCGGTGATGTCCTGGCGGAGGCTCTCGATGATCTCCTGCGCCCGCACGCCGTCGGGGTTGATCGAGTTGGCGAGGTAACTCATCACCGTCTCGATCTCCATCCAGTAGGCCTTCTTGAGCATCTCGATGAGCTGCTCGCGCTTGTCGTTGTTCTCGGGGGCGAGGATCCCGTGCCCCGGGGTTCTACCTGCCATGGGCTACCACCTCCTGGTGCGCGTCCCCTTACGGACACGTTGGATGGGCACGGCCGACGCGGCCGCGTCCGAGACTCTAGTTTGCCCCGCCTCCGGCGCAGGAAACCGCGGCGAGGTCACGACGACGTCCACCACAGGATGCTGCGGGGCGTCACGACCAGTACCTCCCCGCCCGGCGGGTCGCGGAGGTACTGCGGGTAGCGCTCCGCGAGCTCGCGCCGGCCGTACCCCGGGGGCTCGACACGGGCGGCACCCCGCACCATGACCCAGCCGAGGCGCGTCCAGTCCTCATCCCAGCGGTCGAACAGCATGGTCGCCCTCCCGCTCCGCTCGGCGTTGCGCAGCCGCGCCGGGCGCTCGGTCGACTTGGGCTTGAAGTCGATCGCGGTCACCAGCTCGCCGGAGCGGTCGGCGAAGCACACCGGCACCGCATGGGGGCGGCCCCGTGGATCGACCGTGCACAGCACCGCCCGGCGCGCCTCGGCGACGAC
>CADDZG010000010.1 GCA_902812355.1 Actinomycetota bacterium
CCGCGGCCTTGGCCGTGCGCACGACTGCGTCGTCCCCGGCGCGACCGGTGCAGGCGTTGGCGTTGCCGCTGTTGACGACGAGCGCACGTATCGGTGCGCCGCGGCGCGCCCGGCTCCAGCGCACCGGCGCCGCCGCCGCGGCGTTGCGCGTGAAGGTGCCGGCCCACGCCGCCGGACGCTGCGTCACCAGCAACCCGAGATCGGCCACGCCGCCGGGTTTGATGCCGCACGCGCAGCCCACCGAGGCGAAGCCGTGCGGCCACCTCACGGCCACACCCCCACGGCCGGCAGACCGGTGTCCTCCTCCAGCCCAAGCGCGAGGTTGGCGTTCTGTACCGCCTGTCCCGCCGCTCCCTTGCCGAGGTTGTCGAGCGCGGCCGCCGCCACCAGCACACCGGCCCGGGCGTCCACACGGGCGTGGAGCGCGACCCTGTTGCTCCCCCGCAGCGCCTTGGAGCCCGGCCATGCATCCACGACCGTGACGAAGCGCTCGCCGCCGTAGGCGTCGGTCAGGATCCCGAGCGCGGCGTCGTCGTCCACGCGCCGCGTCAGCGGGGCCCGCACGGTCGCCACGAGCCCCCTCGCCACGGGGGCGAGGTGCGGGGTGAACGACACCGTCGCCTCCAGCCCTCCGAAGCCGGCCAGGGCACGCTCCATCTCCGGGACGTGGCGGTGGCGCGTCGTGCCGTAGGCGGTGAGATCGCCGTCCACGACCGCGCCCAGCAACCGGTCCTCGGGGGCCCGCCCGGCCCCCGACACGCCCGAGATCGCATCGACGATCACGGGGCTTCCGATCACCCCGGCACGCGCGAAGGGGACGGCGGCGAGGAGAACCGCGGTCGGGTAGCACCCGGGGTTGGCGATGCGGCGGGCACCCCGTAGCCGCTCGCGGTTGAGCTCGGTGAGGCCGTAGGTCCACCCCGGGGCGGCGCGATGCTCGTCGGAGAGATCGATCACGACCTCGGCGTTGCAGTCCGCGTCCCCGAGCTCGCCGGAGGGCAGGCACGAGAAGCACACGTCGGCCGGCTCCGCCGCCGCCTCCGCAGGGGTCGCGAGCCGCAGCTCGCTGCCGATGAGAGCGGGGTCGACATCCCCGATCGCGGCGCCGGCCCGCCGCCCCGCGGCGGCCACCGACACCTCGATCCCGGGGTGCCCGGCGAGCAGGCGCAGCACCTCTCCCCCGGCGAATCCGGATGCACCGAGAACCTTGGCCGTGGATGCCATCGGCGTAGTATACGCATATGCGGATACTAGGTCCAACCGCAAGCAGCGCACCAGGGGATCGGCCCAAGCGGTTGCCGCACCGGGGGATCGGCTTCAGGGGTTACGACGGGATGCCGATGGAACATAATCACTAGGACGCGAGGGATGGGACGCAGTCAGGGGTGGCTCCGGCGTGTGGTGGCGACCGCGGCGCTGTCCGCGGCCCTGGCGCTCGCGCCCGCAGGCGCCGCATGGGCGGCCGACGGTTCCGCGTCGCTCACCGGCGGACTGCCGAGTCCCGGCGACCTCGTGCCCACCCCGCTGCCGAGCACGATCGGCGACACCGTCAACCAGGTCGGCGGTGTGGTCAAGCACACCATCGACCAGGTGACCGACACCGTCCACAACACCCAGCAGCAGGTCGGACAGACGGCCCAGGACCTCGAGAACACAGTAACGGGGACCCTGTCGGGCGCGACCCAGGACCCGACCGGCACCGGGGGCGGCCTGCCGCCGGCTTCACCGGCTCCGAGCGGCGGCAGCTCCTCCGCCCCCACCGGTACGACCGCCGACCACCGATCGCCGGGCGCGCACCGGGCGACCGATGGCGGCACCCGCGACCACCATGCACGGACCGGTGTCACGGGGCCGGGGGCCGGGAGGCTCCCGGCGGACCGCTCCGCCGGGATCGCCGGCCGGAGGCTCGAGCATCCCCGTCCGGCTTCCGCCACGCTCGGCCGGTCGCTGCCCGACCGGCTCGGCCGGGCGGCCCTGCGGGCGGTGCGGGGCATCGCATTCCCCCTGGCTCTGGCCGCGTTGGTCGGGGCGTTCCTGCTGATCCAGAAGCAGATCGACCGTAGCGACCCCAAGCTCGCCGCCGCCCCGGTGCACGGCGACGAGGACTACCTGCGATTCACTTGAGCCGCAGCGGCCCCCGCTCTGCCCCCCCGGCGACGCAGGCCGGGGACTTCGCCTCGCTCGCCGAGCGCATGGTCTACCTGCAGAGCCTGCGGGTCGGTTTCGCGCTCACGGTGCTGGGGGCCGCCTTCTTCGCCCCGCGCCTGTCGGCGGTCAGCCCCACCCGCCTGACCGTCTACACCGCCCTGTACCTCGTGGTGGCCGCGGCAATCGAAGCGTGGCGGCGCTCCGGGCGCACGCGCGGGCTGGGTCTCGTCGGCGCCATGCTGCTGCTCGACGGGCTCTACCTCGCGTGGGTGGTGTACCTCACCGGCGGCCTCGGCAGCCCGCTGCGCTTCCTCGTCTACCTGCACATCATCGCGGTGACGCTGCTGGCCTCCTATCGCACGGGGCTCAAGATCGCCCTGTGGTACTCGCTGCTGTACTTCGTCGTCTACTACGCCGAGCTCGCCCACCTGCTGCAGACGACCTCCGCGCCGGGCAGAGGCATCGGGTTCGAGCAGAGCACGGCATTCTCGATCTTCGCCTTCTGGTTGATCGCGATCGGTACCGCCGCCTTCTCCACGCTCAACGAGCGCGAGCTGCGCCGGCGCCGGCTCGATCTCGAAGCGCTAGCGCGCATGGCCGACGAGATCGAGCGCGAGGCCACGCCCGAGGGTGCGGCCCGCATCCTTGCCGGCAACCTCGTGAGCGCCTTCGCCTTCGCACGGGTCGCGGTACTCGCCGCCACCGAGCACGGCATGCGCCTGCTGGCATACCAGGGTCCCGGGCAACCGGCCGATCCCGGCCCGGGCACCGACGCCATCGTCGCCCGGGCGATCGAGCGCCGGGCACCGGTGCTCGCCAGGCGGCTCGACGCTGCCCAGGACCCCCGGCTCACGATGATCCTGCCCTTCGCCCGCAACCTCGTCGTCGTGCCGATGTTCGCCGAGGATCAGCCGGTCGGCGCGGTGGTGGCCGAGCATCCGAGCCGTTTCGGGGATCGGATCGAGCGGCGCGTGGTCGCCATGGTCGAACGCTTCGCCGCCTACGCCGCACTGGCGTTGCGCAACGCGTGGCTGCTGGAGAAGGTGCAGCGTCTGGCGATCACCGATCCCCTCACGCAGCTGCCCAACCGCCGCGCCTTCGAGGAGACGCTGGAGCGCGAGCTCGCCCGGGCGGAGCGCACCGGCGAGCAGCTCACCTTGCTCATGCTCGACCTCGACCACTTCAAGGACCTCAACGACCGCCACGGCCACTTGCGCGGCGACGAGGTGCTTGCCGCGGTCGGACGCTGCCTGGCAGACAACGCCCGGGGCTTCGACACACCCGCCCGTTACGGAGGCGAGGAGTTCGCCGTGATCCTGCCGGCGTGCACGTGGCGCGAGTCGCTCGCCGTGGGCGATCGCCTGCGGCGCAGACTGTCGAACCTGCAGCTGCCCGAGCCGCTCACCGCCAGCGCCGGGGTCGCCACCTTCCCGGTGCACGCCACCGATCTGCAGGGATTGGTCGAGGCCGCCGACGAGGCCCTGTACGAATCCAAGCGGGCGGGACGCGACCGCATAACCCGCAGCAACCGCACGCCGCAGGCGAGCGGCGCGGTGCCGGTCGAGCCGCGCGGCTAGCGGGCCGGGCCCCGCTCCCCGCCGGGCCGGTAGGGCGCGCGCCGGGCGTAGTCTGGGCCGCATGTCCGGTCTTCCCACCACGCTCGGCGCCCTGCGGGCCGACGGTTACCCGGCCCGCACCGTCAAGGAAGAGATGCGCAGCAACCTGATCGCCCGGCTGTCGGCCGGCGACGAGCTGTTCCCGGGGATCATCGGCTACGAGAGCTCGGTGGTGCCGGCCCTCGAGCGAGCGATACTCGCCGGTCACGACATCATCCTGCTCGGCGAGCGCGGGCAGGCCAAGAGCCGCCTGATCCGCTCGCTCGTGAACCTGCTCGACGAGCGCGTGCCGGCGGTGCTCGGATGCGAGGTCAACGACGATCCCTACCGCCCGATCTGCAGCGCGTGCCGGGCGCAGGTGGCAGAGCGCGGCGACGACACGCCGGTCACGTGGATAGGGCGGGAGCAGCGTTTCGCGGAGAAGCTCGCCACCCCGGATACCTCGGTCGGCGACCTCATCGGGGACGTCGATCCGATCCGGGTCGCCGAGGGACGCTATCTGTCCGACGAGCTCACGATCCATTACGGACTGGTCCCGCGCACGAACCGCGGGATCTTCGCCGTCAACGAGCTCCCCGACCTCCCCGAACGGATCCAGGTCGCGTTGCTCAACATCCTCGAGGAGCGGGACGTGCAGATCCGCGGTTACAAGGTGCGCATGCCGCTCGATCTCATGCTGATAGCCAGCGCCAACCCCGAGGACTACACGCACCGGGGCCGGATCATCACTCCGCTCAAGGACCGCTTCGGCACCCAGGTGCGGACCCATTACCCGGAGCGGACCGACGACGAGATCGCCATCATGGACCAGGAAGCGGCACGACTACCCACCGAAATACCGGTGCTGATGCCGCGCTACATCAAGGAGATCCTGGCCGAGCTCACGGCCGAGCTTCGTGCCAGCGGACAGGTCAACCAGCGCAGCGGCGTGTCGGTGCGCTTCTCGATAGGCAACGCCGAGACGGTCGCGGCCTCCGCCCTGCGCCGGGCGCTGCGCGCCGGAGAGGGCGAAGCGGTGCCGCGCATCGTCGACCTCTACAGCACCCTGGACACGTCCACCGGGCGGATCGAGTTCGATGCGCTCGAGGAGGGCCGGGAGACCGAGATCGTCACCCGTGCCCTGCGGCGTGCGGTCATGGCCGTGTGGAGGCGCAGGCTCGGGGGGGAGAACCTCGATCGCCTGATCGCGGCGTTCGACCGCGGCGCCACCGTGGAGATCTCCGATGTGATGCCGTCGCGCGAGGTCCTCGCCCAGCTCGAGCGACAGGGGGGCGGCTCCCTCGGTTCACTCGTCGATCTCGAGCGCTTGATGCGGCGTCTCGAGCTGCCCGAGGAATCCCCCGCGGCCGCAGCGAGCGCGATCGAGATGTGCCTCGAGGGGCTCTACCTCGGCCGCAAGGTATCCAAGGTCGAGGGTGATACGCCGCGCAGCGCGTTGTACGGGAGCGAGTGAACATGCCCCGGGCCTTCTACTCGCGCTGGGACGGCTCGGAGGACCCTTTGGCCGAACCCGTCGACGTGCGCGCGGTCCTCGAGGAGATGTCCGAGGACCTGTTGTCGGGCTTCGGGGCACGGTGGGCGCTGCGGCGCCTGCAGGAGCGCGGCATGCGCGGGCACTTCGGCGGGCTCGACGAGCTCCGCCGGCGGCTCGCCGAGGCCCGGCGCGCAGCGGCGTCACGCCTCGACGCATCGGGTCCGCTGCGCCAGATCAAAGAGCAGCTCGACGACATCGTCTCCACCGAGCGTGCCGCGCTCGACGCGTCGAACGACCCCGAGGCCGCCTTCAAGCACGCCCAGCTCGACATGCTCCCATCCGGACCTGCCGGGGCGATCGCAGAGCTGCGCAACTACGACTTCACCTCGCCCGAAGCCGCCGCGGCCTTCGAGTCGCTGCTCGAACAGCTGCGCAAGCAGGTGCTCGACACCCACTTCCGTGACATCACCGGAGCGATGCGCAACCTGAGCTCCGAGGACCTGCAGCGGATCAAGGACATGCTGGCTGAGCTCAACGCCATGATCGCGGCGCGCGACGAGGGCCGCCCCTACGACTTCGACGGCTTCATGGCCCGCTACGGCGACATGTTCCCCGACCGGCCCGCGAACCTCGACGAGCTCCTGGCTTCGATGGCTCGCCGGGCGGCGGCGATGAGCCGCCTGCTGGCGGCGATGTCCCCCGAGCAACGTGCCGAGCTCGCCGAGCTGTCCCGGGCCATCCTCGGCGACCTCGACCTCGCCTTCCAGGTCGATCAGCTCACCGACGCGCTGCGCCGCTTCATGCCCGAGGCGGGATGGGACGAACCGGCCGACGCGTGGGGCGACGACGCCATGCCGATGAGCGAGGCGGTCGACGCGGTCGAGCGGATGGCAGAGCTCGACGACCTCGACCGGACGATGTCCCAGGCCTACGAAGGTGCCACGCTAGACGACATCGACCCCGACAAGCTGCGCTTGCTCGGCGACGACGCGGTGACCCAGCTCGAGCGTCTCAAGCAGATCGAGAGGGCCCTGGAGGAGGCCGGGGTCGTCACCCGGCACCACGGGCGCCTGGAGATGACGCCGCGCGGTGCCCGGCTGCTGGGCGAGCGCGCCCTCACCCGGCTGCTCGACGCCATCCGGCGCCAGCCGTCGCACCGGGCCCGCGGCGGAGCGGCAGAGCCCACCGGCCAGACGCGCCCATGGGAGTTCGGCTCGGAAGATCCGATCGACGTCCAGCGCACCGTGTACAACGCGGTGCTGCGCGGCGGTCCGGGGCGCGCGGTGGCGCTGCAGCCCGGCGACTTCGAGGTCACCGAGACCGAGACGCGCCCGCGCACGGCCACGGCGTTGCTGCTCGACCTCTCCTTCTCCATGCCGCTGCGGGGCCACTGGGTGCCGGCCAAGCGCATGGCTCTCGCGCTCAGCGCGTTGATCCAGGGCAAGTATCCGCAGGACAGCCTCTATCTGATCGGGTTCTCGGACTATGCCCGGCGGATGCAAGCTCACGAGCTCGCCGACGCTGGCTGGGAGCGGGTGCACGGAACCAACATGCAGCACGCCTTCCTGCTCGCCCAGCGCGTGCTGGGCGAAGACCCACGGCCGATCAAGCAGGTGATCATGGTCACCGACGGTGAGCCCACCGCGCACCTCGAGGAGGGTTACGCGGTGTTCAACTGGCCCCCGGTCCCGAGCACGATCGAGCGCACGCTGCGCGAAGCGGTACGCCTGGCGCGCTCGGGCATCGCAATCAACGTGTTCATGCTCGAGGACACGCCGGAGCTGGCTCGCTTCATGGACCGCCTCAGCCATCTCACCGGGGGCAGCACCTACCTGGTGGCCTCGGACGATCTCGGAGGAGCGGTGCTGCGCGAGTATCTACACGGACGGGAGCGGGGCCGCCGGGCCTCGTAGGACCTGAACGGGAGGCCGGAGCTGCCGCCAGGGATTCGCCGCCGGAGCCGTCATGGGTGATCCCGCCTGCTGGCTGCAGCGGGTGTGTCCCTCGTGCGGCCGCATGATCGAGCAGCCCCCGTGCGCCGGCCGCTGCCCCTACTGCTCGGACGCCTTGCCCGACGACGTCCTCGAGCAAGCACCGCAGGACACACCGGACGCGTGATCGCCGGCAGCCTGTGGCAGCGCCCGAAGCTGCTGATCCCCGCGGTGTGCGCTCCCGTGGCCGAGACCGGGGTGTTGCTCGCGCTGCGAGCGCGCGCCGCCGCCGCCCTCGGCCCGCAGGTCACCGCGCCGCCGCCGTTCGACGTGTTCCACGACCTCCGGTGGGTGTCCGTGTACCACAACGGCTGGCTCGTGTTCGCCGCGGAGGTCGTCGCCGTGCTGACGCTGCGCGCCGCCTACGCTGCGTGGCTGGTCCAGCAGGCGTGGCCGGACGGCCGCGAGCCTCCGGGGATGCCCTTCGCCTTCGTGCGGGCACTCGCCTTCTACGCGGTCGCCATGGTGGTGATGGTCCCGTGGGTCGTGCTGATGTTCGGTTTCGGCTTCTCCGGCCTGTCGTGGTTGTACCTCGCGGCCTTGCCCCCGGTGCTGGGGATCGCGCTCGTGCTGCACCGGGGAGCCCTCGCCCAGGCCGCGGGCCGGCTGTGGGACTGGAGACCGCGCCTGCACAGCGCCGTGTGGGTGCTGGGCGCCTTCCTCTACCTCAGCATCGCCGGTGCGGTCATCTCCAGGGGGCCGGCGGCCGCCGGGGTCGCCACCGCGGCCGTGGCCGGTCTGCTCAACGCGGCGGCCGTGCGCAGCATCGTGAGCGGTATCGCGCTGCACCCGCAGACCGCGCCGCGCCTGCGCGAGCGGCTCGCGGTGCCGGTGTCGCTGGCCGCGATCTTCGCCGTCGTAGTGGGAGGTGCGGTGGCCGGCTTCGCCGATGCACAGCCACCGCCCCCCGACCGCGTGCCGGTGCGCATCCCCGCGCGCCTGCACGCGCATCCCGTGCTCGTGGTGTCGGGCTTCAATTCGACCTGGTCCCGCAGCCAAGCCTTCCCCCCGCCCGCCGGGTTCGAGGAGTGGCGCTTCTCCTACCGCGGCCTGCGCAACCGGCGCTTCCTCCCCTACCGCCCCGCCGACACCTTGCAGCCGATCCCCCTGTCGGCACGCCGGCTCGCAGCCCAGGTGACGGCCCTGCACCGCGCCTCGGGGTCGCCCGTGGCCATCGTCGCCGAGAGCGAGGGAGCTTGGGTGACCCGCTACTACCTCACCCAGCTCTACCGCCCACCGTCGCGCACGGTGGACCGCGTCGCGCTGCTGGACATGCCCCCGGTCGACCCCGCCGTGTACTACCCGCAGCGCACCAACGGCGACGGCTGGGGCGTCGCCTCGGGATGGGGCCTGCGCGGCCTCACCACGCTCGTCGAACACCTCGGCCCGCTCAAGATCTCCGCCGATGCCCCGATGCTGCGCCGCTTCGCCGACTGTCCTGCGCTGTCGGCGCGCGTGCTCGGGGGCCCGGCCCCCGCAGGGGTACACGAGGTCGCGTTCCTCGCGCTCGGGGACGCGGTGGACGGCACCTCGGGGGCTCCTGCGGGCACCCCTGCCTACGTGATCGATGCCCCGCACGGCGGACTGATCCACGTCCCGGCGGTGCAGCGCGGGCTGCGCGACGTCCTCACCGGACGCGACCCGGCGATCGATACCGCCCGCCTGCACCTCGTGAGCATCGTGGGAGCGGTGTCCGACGCGTGGCACACGCCGGGGCTGGTGGCCCCGCTTGGCCCCGACAGGCGTTGCTGAGCGTGTCGCCGGGCTGGGGGGTGCGAGGATGACGGCCGTGGATCGGGAGGACTTCGCGGTCGTCACCGCGGACGGGACGACGATTCGCGGCACCCGCTACGGCCGCGTGCCGCAAGCGCGCGCGCTGATCCTGTGCCACGGGTTCAACGTCCATCGCCGTGCCCGTCGCATCGTGACGCTCGCCCGGCAGCTGGCGGAGCAGCGCGCCGTGTACACCTTCGACTTCCGCGGGCACGGAGCGAGCGAGGGGACCTCGACGCTGGGCGACCGCGAGATCCACGACTTGCGGGCGGTGATCGACCTCGTGCGCGCCCGCGGCCACGGCGAGATCGCGGTCGTGGGGGCGAGCATGGGCGGCTTCGTTGCGCTGCGCTCGGCTGCGCTGCACGGCGGCGTCGACGCCGTGGTGGCGATCTCGGCCCCCGCCGACTGGAACGAGCCGCGCCTCGCCCGCGCACGGCTTCTCGGCCATCTGGTGTCGACGCGCGCCGGGCGCCGCCTGCTACGCGTCCTCGGAACGCGCGTGAGCATCGAGCTCGGTGATCCCGAACCCCCGAGCCGCATCGCCCACCTGATCTCGCCGATACCGGTGGCACTCGTGCACGGAACGAGCGACCCCTACGTGCCGGTGGCGTCGGCCCGCGCGATCTACGAACGGCTTGGAACGCCCAAGCGCCTCGTCGTGCTCGACGGCTTCGGGCACGCCGAAGCCGCCTTCAACCCGGCCTTCGCCACGAGCCTTCAGGCGCTGCTAGACGACCTCGTGGGCGCCGGTCACTCCGAAGCGTCCGAGGCGTCGTCCTCGGGCTCCAGCGAGGTCGCGGTCGGCTCGTCTACCGATACGTTGCCCGGGCCCTCGGTGGGATCGCCTCCGGGGGCTCCCCCGCGCTCGTCCCCGGCCTCCTCCAGCCCCGGCTGAGGCAGATCCTGGTCCCGTTCGTCCACGGCCGCCAGCATGCCCATGGGACCGCAGCGGCAAACCGTGCCGCCCCGGCCTGAGACACTCGGGGCATGAAGCTGCCCACCGGCGGATGGCCCCTGGTGATCGTGCTGTGCGTCGCGGCCGCCGTGCTCGTGCTCACCTACGCGCTGCTCGGGCGCACCACCTACGTCCCCACGCCCCCACGGCCGGCCCCCACCCACCTCGGTGGGGCCGCCGCACCGGCTCCGGAGGCGTGATGGAGTTCCAGGAGGTGGTGCGGCGCCGCCGCATGGTGCGTGCCTTTCGGCCCGACCCGGTCCCCGGCGACGTCGTCGACCTGCTCCTCGACAACGCAACGCACGCGCCCTCCGCCGGCTTCACCCAGGGATGGGCGTTCCTCGTGCTCACCAAACCTGCCGACCGCGCCCGCTTCTGGGATGCAGCGTGGCCCCCCGACGAGCGCGACGGTTCTCGGCGCGAGGAGGTCATGAGCGCCCCCCTGATCGTGGTGTGCTACTCGAGCAAGCGCAGGTACCTCGAGCGCTACGCCGAGCCCGACAAGGGATGGACCGACCGCGACGAGTCCCGCTGGCCCGCCCCGTTCTGGGACATCGATGCCGGCTTCGCCGCGCTCCTGATGCTGCTGACGGCCGTCGACCGGGGGCTCGGGGGGCTGTTCTTCGGTCTCCAACACCACCGGCGCGTCGCCTCCGCCTTCGGGGTTCCCGACGACCACCGGGCGATCGGCGCCCTGGCGATCGGCTACCCGGCCCCCGACGAGCCGTCGCCGTCGCTACGCCGCGGCCGCCGCCCGGTGGCCGAGGTGGCCCACTTCGACCGCTGGTGACCGAGGCCGCGGCGCGCGGTCAACCCCGGCGGTGACAACCGCCCGGGGACCGGGTAACGGTTCGCAGGCTGCTCGACAGGCGGGCCGCGCGATGGGCCGACAGAGAGGGGGCCGATGTCCAAAGAAAGCGGGACCACGGTCAAGGTGGCGCTGGCCGCCAACCTGGCGATCGCCCTGGCCAAGACCTTCGCCGGCGTGATGGCCGGTTCGGCCGCGATGCTGGCCGAAGCCGCCCACTCCTTCGCCGACACCACCAACCAGGCCTTCCTGATGGTCTCCCTCGGGCTCGGCAGCCGCCCACCCGACACCCATCACCCCTTCGGTTACGGGAAGGAGCGCTTCTTCTGGGCCTTCATGGCGGCGATATTCATCTTCGTGTCGGGGGCCGTGTTCTCGATCGGCCAGGGCGTGATCCAGTACCTCGCGCCGCCCGAGGGAGGCAGCTCGGAGTTCGTGGCGTCCTACGCGGTGCTCGGGTTTGCCTTCATCGCCGAAGGCGTGTCGTGGGCCCGGGCCCTGCGACAGACGCGCGCCGGCGCACGGGCCGCCGGCAAGCACCTCTTCCGCTACGTGCGCGAGAGCCGCGATCCCACGGTCAAGACCGTGCTGTCCGAGGACTCCGCCGCCCTCGCCGGCCTCGTGCTCGCCTTCCTCGGCGTGGGCCTGCACCAGCTCACCGGCGATCACCGCTTCGACGCGGTTGCATCGATAGCGATCGGCATCCTGCTCGGTATCGTCGCCTTCGCCCTCGGACGCGACACCAAGGGACTGCTGCTCGGTGAGGCGGCTCACCCCGAAGAGGTCGAGCGCATCCACCGGGTGATAGAGGAGCCCCCGGAGGTCGAGCGCGTGGTCGAGCTGCTGACGATGGCGATGGGCCCCGAGCACGTCCTCGTCGCGGCCAAGCTCGACCTCGCCGACGGGGTTCCGGCGGGACGGGTCGAGGAGATCTGCGCGCAGATCGACGCGCGGCTCCGTCACGAGGTACCGAGCGTGCGCAACGTCTTCCTCGATCCCACCGCGCCGCACGAGCCGACCTCGGGGATCGGGACCGAGCCGGCCTAGACGAGTGCGCTGCGGTCGGCGGCGCCGGGCACGGCCACGGCATGGCGCGGCAGGAGTGCCGAGAAGCTCTCCACGCTGTGGCGGGAGCGTGCCATCAGCTCGTGCATCACTCCCCCGTCGCGCAAGGTTACGAGCCCGATGTTGTTCTTGCCTACTATCGGCGAGCGCACGATGTGCGCCACGCTGGCGTAGCTGCGCGTCTCGACGTAGTCGGGCTCGCGATCCGGCCGCAAGGCCGCAGCGCGCTGCGGCGACAGCCACGTCGGTCCGTCGAAGCTGCCGCCTTCGATCTTCTCCTCGCGCCATCGCAACCATGTCCGCCGCGCCGGCGAGCGCTCGAAGCGGGGTTGCTGCCGCCACCCCACCCGGCTGTCGGTCTCGTGCAGGGTGAAGGCAAGGGGCCTCGTCACGTAGCGGTTGAAGGCCATCGAGTTCTTGACGCCGCTGCTGGTGAGCTGGACGGCGGGGACCCGCCCCCGGCCGTTGTCGTACGTGGCGGTCATGCTGTAGCCGTAATGCAGGTCACCCGACAAGAACACGACCTCGCAGGGGGCAAGCTCGTCCACGATCGTGTCCATCAGCGCGGTGAACCCACTCATGTTGGAGCGCCACGCCTCGAGATCGATGTCGTAGGGACCGAGCGCGTAGGCGATGTACTTCTGAGGGCCTTCCCACAGCGGGAGTTCGTACACCGGCACCGGCGACACGACGACCAGCGGGTCCCCGCGGCGGTGCCCGGCCGTGCCGGCAAGGGCAACCATGCGTCGCAGCTCATCCCGGTTCAGCAGGCACGCCGGTTCGCGCCAGCCGTCGTAGTGGCGGCGCGTCCGGGTGTCGAGCACGATCGTCGGCGGGTCCCCCGGACAGGCGAAGCTCCACCGGTCGAAGCCCCACAGGGCCTCGTCGTAGCCGGCCTCGGGACCTCCCGGTGCGCCCACCGACGCGACCGTGGCGCACAGTCGGTCGGGGAAGGCTTCCGGGTCGTTGCCCCACATCTGGAAGGCCCACGCCGCGGCGAGCCCGTTGGCGATCACCCGGCGGCCGGTGAGGCTCTCCCACACGTTGGTGTGCCATTCCTGGGTGATGTAGAGGTCGTCGGTGATGTCGTGGTCGTCAAACATCATGTAGGTGGGAACGTTGGCCAACAGGCGCCGGATTTGTGGGATCCCGGGACGGGCCCGGCGCACCTCCTTGCTTTCGAGCGCGTAGCGGACGAGATCGTAGGCGGTGCGGGCCTTGCCCGCACCGGGCTCGGGCCGCAGCGCCGGCGGTAGCGGCTCGGGCCACAGCTCCTCGTTCCACGACACGAGGTACATGGCCGCGTACTCCCCGAAGGACAACAGGTGGTTGGCGCAGTCCCCCGAAGACAGACGGCCGCGCCGGTGACACAGCTCGGTGCGGGCGTAGACCCCGAGCTCCGCCAGCGGCGGGATACCGGGCAGCGACGCGCTCTCGGACCACCCCAGCAGGGTGTCGCCGAGGCGGGTGAGGTGCGCGATCAGGGGGCCGGCGACGCTGTCGGCGTAGATCTGGTCCCCGGTAAGCAGCAGCATCGACGGGCGGCTCGCCAGATCCAGAGGTGCCGGCTCGATCACCGAGTCACCCAGGGGGAAGGCATCGTCCCCGGTGCCGTGCAGGCGGTGGCAGGAGCCGTGCAGGATCCTGGTGTGGGGGCCGTCGGGCAAGAAGAAGCTCGGCAGCGCGCAGCCCGGATAGCACAGCGAACCCCATCCCCCGGGGGGCGCGAGGTCGTCGTGACCTCGGGCGGCCACCTCGTAACCGAGCAGGCGGCCCCGCGGGAAGGTGTCTCGATCCGGAACGACCTGCGCGAGGTGCAGGTGCAGGTGACTGCCGATCGACACGCGCCGCGCCCCGGCCGAGCCGAGCCGCTCGCCCCGGCGGCCGCCGTCGAGCGCGTACACCGAGACCTCGATGTCGCACGGCTCGCTGGTGGCGAGCCACACGCACACGCGCTGCGCTTCGCAGCGCCTGAGGATCGGTCCCGACAGCAGCAGTGGCAGCCGCACGTCCATGTACATACCCCTGAGATGACGAGGCCCCCGGTGCGCACCGGGGGCCTCGTTGGGATCCGTATCTGTGACGGTTACGACAGCGACGGCCGCACGTTGGCAGCCTGCTTGCCCTTGGGGCCCTCGGTCACCTCGAACTCGACCGTCTGGCCCTCCTCTAGGGTCTTGTAGCCGTTGGTCTGGATCGCGGAGAAGTGGACGAAGACGTCCTCACCTCCGGGCTGCGAGATAAACCCGTAGCCCTTCTCGTTGCTGAACCACTTGACGGTTCCCTGTGCCACGCTCACTTCCTTTCCGCCGCGGGCCCACGGGATCCTTCCCCGTGCACCGACGCCCGCAACGACCGCCAAACGCTAGCACACGGCGGGCCGCAGCGGTCAGGGGCAGGTCGACGACGGAGTGCGAGCAGCCGGGTCGCGTCGAGGCCCACGATCCTGCGTTCGGCACCCACACGAGGTCGCGGCGCGCGTGGTCACGTCCACCGAACGGGCCCCCTATGCGCAGCGAGCAGCTGCAGCTCGTTGCTGCCGAGGGCGGTCGGACGGCCGCGATCGCCGCCGACCCTGGTGAGCACCCACAAGGCGCTGCGCTCGGCCGCAATGCCGGCGAAGGTGCCGGCCAGCGGCGCTCCCTTCTTGCGGGCTCCCGCCGGCATCGGGATCACGACGACGCCCGCGCCGGGGGCCGGCGACATGGAGCGGGGAGCGCTGTGCCCACGGCTCATCCGCCCGGCGGCGTCCAGCCGTCGAGGCGATACAGGGCGAGCGCGTTGCCGTAGAGGATCCGTCGCAGGGTGGCGTCGTCGAAGCCGAGATCGGCGACCGCCCGGGCGTTGGCCTCGATCCCCGGCACGGCCGGCCAATCGGTCCCGAAGACCATGCGGGGGCCGAGGCGCTGCAACCCCGACCGTTCGAAGTAGTTCGGCAGGTTCTTGGGCGGCAGCCCCGAGATCTCGATGTAGACGTTGGGCCGGGCAAGAGCCATGAAGGCCGCGGTCTCGTACCACCAGCCGCGGCCCCCGTGGGCCAGCAGCACGGTGAGGCCGGGGAAATCGCGCAGCACGTCCTCCATGTAGGAGGGGTCTCCGTAGCGGTTCGACGCTCCGGGGAAGTTGCTCGTGCCGGCATGGATCACCACCGGCACCCCCTCGGCCTCGCACAGCGCGTAGGCCGGGTAGAGGCGGCGGTCGTTGGCCGGGTAGCCGCCGTGCACCGGGTGGACCTTGAGGGCCGCGGCCCCGGCGTCGAGCTGCCGCCGCAGCTCGGCCCCCACGGGATGGTGGAAGTAGGGGTTGATCGCCGCGATGAAGCGGACCCGGCCGGGGTCGTGCTCGACCAGAGGAAGGACGTCGTCGAGCCCCTGGATCCCCGTGACCGCCGGGCTGTACTCCGTCATCACCAGAGCGAGGTCCACCCCCTCCTCGTCGAGGTAGGCGTGGAAGCGTTCGGGTACGAGCGTGCCGGAGTCGTCGTAGAGGCCCGCCACCCGCTCCTGCAACCCGGTGAAGCGCGGGACCCACAGCTCCCACGGAACCTTGATCGTGGGCAGCCGAGCGGCATGCACGTGCACGTCGATCAAGGGGATGCCGTCGAGCAAGGCCACCTCCCAGCGTCTAGCCTCACGCCGCACCTGCGGCCGCGGATAGCCTCGCACGGGGAGGGATCCCGGCGGACGCGACGGTTCGGCGGAGGAGGACATGAGCACAGAGGCTTGGGTGGTCGATGCGGTGCGCACGCCGATGGGGCGTTACGGGGGTGCGCTGGCGTCGGTGAGGCCGGACGACATGGCCGCGCTCGTACTGCGTGCGGTGGTCGAACGCACCGGCGTCGATCCCGCCGACATCGAGGACGTCTATCTCGGCTGCACCAACCAGGCGGGTGAGGACAACCGTGACGTCGCACGCATGGCGGCGCTGCTCGCCGGGTTCCCGGTCGAGGTCGCAGGCTGCACCGTCAACCGCCTGTGCGGCAGCGGGCTCGAGGCGGTCGCCGAGGCGGCGCGAGCGGTGCTGCTGGGCGAGGCCGGCTGTTACCTCGCCGGAGGGGTCGAGTCGATGACCCGCGCCCCCCTGGCGATGCCCAAGCCCGAGCGACCCTTCCAGCGCGGTCACCGCGAGATCTACGACACTTCGCTGGGATGGCGCTTCGTCAACCCACGCATGGACGAGCTCGGCCATACCGATCCACTGGGGATCACGGCCGAGAACCTCGTCGAACGGTACGCGATCCCCCGCGAGGACCAGGATCGCTTCGCGCTCGCCAGCCACACCAAGGCGATCGCCGCGGCCGACGGCGGCTGCTTCGCGCAGGAGATCGTGCCGGTGGAGACCCCCGCCGGCACCGTTAAGAACGACGAAACGCCGCGCCGGGACACCTCGCTGGACAAGCTCGCCGGCCTGCGCCCGGCCTTCAAAGAGGGCGGCACCGTTACGGCCGGGAACTCATCTCCCCTGAACGACGGGGCCAGTGCGCTGATGGTGACGTCGCGCGACTTCGCCGATGCACATGGCCTGCGCCGTCTGGCGCGCGTGGTCTCGGTCGCCACCGCCGGGGTGCCTCCTCGCATCATGGGCATCGGCCCGGTCCCCGCTACCGCTAAGGCCCTCGAGCGAGCCGGGCTGTCGCTGGGCGACATCGACGTGATCGAGCTCAACGAGGCATTCGCCGGACAGGCGCTCGCGGTGCTGCAGGAGTGGGGCGTCGACCCCGGTGACCCCCGTCTCAACCCCAACGGCGGCGCGATCGCGCTCGGCCACCCGGTGGGCTGTACCGGTGCCCGCCTCACCACCACCGCGGTGCACCACATGGCCCGTACCGGCGCCCGCCTCGCGCTGGTGACGATGTGCATCGGGGTCGGCCAGGGCATCGCCATGGTCCTGGAGGCGGCATGACGGCGCGCGCTCACGTCCATGCACCGCCGGGGTGCGGGTGGCTCGTGCCGGCCCTGCGTGATGCCGGGCTCGGGTCGGGGGAACCGGAGGACGGCTTGATCTTCGCCCAGCGCAGCGAGGGCCTGACCTCCTTCGACGACGTCGAGGCCGAGATGACGGAGTCGTTCCGGCTCACCCGGCGCGCCGCGTCCGCCGGCGCGCCCGCCCTCTATGTCGTGTGCATCGCCGACCTGCTCGGCCAGCGCGGGTCCCTGGCGGCGATGCTCGCCAACGGGCTGCTCAGCGCGGCACGCTCGATGGCCCTCGAGGGCCGCCGCGACGGCCGCATCGCCAACGCCCTGGGCCACGATCCAGACCCGCGTCCCGAGGAGGTCGCGTCGTGGGCCCTGCTGCTGCTCGAAGGCCGCGGGGTCACCGGCGGGTTCGTGGCCGTGGGGGCCGGGCATCTCGCCAAGGTGGTCCCGTGAGCGGGCCGGCGGTGGTGACCGGGGCGGCACGGGGGATAGGCAGGGCGATCGCCCACAAGCTCGCCGCCGACGGCTTCGACGTCGTGGCGGTCGATCGCGACCCCAAGGTGGAGGAGGTCGCGGCAGAGCTCGGGGGCGGCGCCCGGGCGGTCGTGTGCGATCTCACCGAACCCGGGGGCAGGAGGCTCGTGGTCGAGGCCGCCCCGCGCGCGGCCGCGCTGGTGAACAACGCCGGCATCACGCGCGACGCCCTCGTCACCAAGATGACCGAAGACGACTTCGGTGCCGTGATCCGGGTCAACCTGCGCGCCGCGTTCGAGCTCACCGCCGAGCTCGCCCCGACGATGACGGACCGCGGCGCGATCGTGTCGATGAGCTCGCGCGCCTACCTAGGCAACATCGGTCAGTACAACTACTCGATGTCGAAGGGGGCGTTGGTGGGCATGACCCGGGCCCTCGCCCAGGAGCTCGCTCCTCGCCTGCGCGTCAACGCGGTCGCCCCGGGTCTCGTCGCCACCGACATGGCGATGGCGATGCCGGCCAAGGTGCGGGACAAGCTCGTGGGGCGCGTCCCGCTCGGGCGGATGGCCGAACCCGGCGAGATCGCGGAGCTCGTGGCGTTCCTCGTGTCGCCGGCCGCGTCCTATATCACCGGGCAGGTGGTGGTGGCGTGCGGGGGGCGCAGCGTGGCTCCCTGACGGACGGCCTCCGCCACCAAGCCGTGAGCACGGGGAGAGGTCCCCGGACGGCGGCGGCGGCGCGCAGCGGTGCTCACGCGGGACGATCGCGCGTGGTGGTGGTGCAGGTGGCGAAGGCCGAGGGCCGCTCGTCGTCGTCGTACATGCGGATCTCCCACACCTGGATCGTGCGGCCCACGTGCAGCGGCGTCACCACCCCAGTGACGTAGCCCGAGCGGACGGCCCTCAGGTGGTTGACCTTGAGCTCGATGCCCATCGAGATGCGGTCCGGATCCACCAGCCACGCCGCAACCGAGGCCAGCGTCTCGGCCAGGGCCGCCGACGCGCCGCCGTGGAAGAGCCCGAAGGGCTGCGTGTTGCCCTCTACCGGGAGACGCGCCACGAGACGTCGGTCCCCGATCTCGAGCCACTCGATGCCGAGCTTGTCCATCAACGCCCCGCTGCCGAGTCCGTGCAGCGCCTCGAGACGGTCCTCGCTCATCGCCCTCCTCCGCTCGCCCGGTGGTCGGATGCAGTATCGCCGCGTCGCGAGGGCTTGACCGCCGGCACCGGGCGCGGCGATGCTTGAACCGATGCCTCCCGGATCTCCGAGTGAACGCGCGCGCGTCCGTCGCAAACCGCAGCGCGGCGCCTACGAGCGCGCAACGATCGACGCGATCCTCGACGAGGCGCTGTTCTGTCACCTCGCCACCGTGGTGAACGGCGCCCCCCGGGTCGTGCCGATGGTCCACGCCCGCGTCGGCGACGTGCTCTACGTGCACGGCTCCAACGCCAGCCGTAGCCTCAAGGCCGCGCTCGCCGGCGAGGCATGCGTGGCGGTCACGTTGCTGGACGGGCTGGTGCTGGCGCGGTCGGCGTTCAACCACTCGATGAACTACCGCTCGGTGGTCGTCTACGGGCGTCTCAGGGAGGTGACCGATCCCGGCGAGAGCGCCGCCGCGCAGCGAGCCCTCGTCGACCACGTGGTGCCCGGGCGGGCCGCACAGGTCCGCCCCGCCGACCCGGCGGAGCTACGTCAGACGGCGATCCTCGCGCTCGACCTCTCGGAGGCATCGGCCAAGGTCCGCACCGGCCCCCCGGTCGACGACGAGGCCGATCTTTCCCTCGAGGTGTGGGCGGGGGTTCTGCCCTTGAGGCTGGAGGCCGGCGAGCCGGAGCCCGATCCGCGTCTGCCCGCGCACATCCCCGTGCCCGACAACCTGCGTGACTACCGGCGCCCCACGAAGGGCTGACACCGCCTAGGCGGCGGTGCGCCGTCCACCGGCGGCGAGGAGCTCTTCGAGCTCACGGTCGAGGTCGTCCCGACCAGACGCGGCGGATGGCGCGGAGGCGATGCGCCCGAATACGACGCCGACGGCGAGGGCGGCTACGAGCCATGCCGCCGCGATCCACACCAACATCATCATCGTCGTCTTCCCCCGCCCGGTCGCACGGTTCCAGCTTCAACCATCGGCCGCAGCCGTCGCCGGCTTTAGGGGAGCATGGGCGGCCGATGTGACCCCGGCTGCTCTGGGACCGGACCGTAGCCCTCGGACCCGAACGGGCTGGAGGCGCAGGATCGAGGGCCTCACCGGGCAGCAGCCGCACGCAGACGTCGGCCAAGCATTCGATCGTGTCGCCCAGCGCGAGCTTGGCCTCTGTTGTTTCTTTCCTCTCCGTTTCCGCAGGTAGTGGGGCGTACTGGGATCGAACCAGTGACCTCTTGCTTGTCGAGCAAGCGCTCTCCCGCTGAGCTAACGCCCCTCGTCCCGGTAGCCTACCGTCCCGCTGCACCCCGGTGGCCGGGTCATCGCGCCCACATCCCACCCCCGTCGTCGTCGGCACGGGTCGCCTCCCACACGCGCCGCCACCGTGCCGCCGGCGGACCGGCGGGATCGGGGGTCTCGCCCCGCCCGGCGCGCAGGCGCGCCTCCCACCACGTCGACGACTGCTCGTCGAGCAGCACCGCCAGGGCGGCGCGGATGCGGCGGTTGAACGAGCGGCTGTTGTCCGCCGCCTCCGGCAACAGGGGCTCACCGAAGCGCAACCGCACCGGCGGCCGTCCCGGGGCGGGCCACGCTGCGCCGCGCGGCATCGCTCGGTACGTCCCCCACAGCGCGGTCGGCACCACCGGGCGCCCCGTCGCCACCGCCAGGTGCGCGGCCCCCGGATGCACGTCCCCCATCCAGCCGTCGGGCGAACGGGTGCCCTCGGGGAAGATGAGCAGGTTCCAGCCGTCCTCCAACAGCTCGAGCGACAACCTGCCCGCCTGGGACCGTCCGAAGCGCTCGACCGGGAACCCGTTGAACACCAGCGCGGTGGCCAGCGCGCGCGCCGGCGACGAGAAGAAGTAGTCGGCGGCGGCTCCGACCGCGGTGCGGTCGCGCCAGCGGGGCGGCAATGCGGTGAGCACCAAGGGCGCGTCGAGGTGGCTCGCATGGTTGGCCACGAACAACACCGGAGGCTCGACCCGCTCGAGCACCTCGACCCCGTCGACCGTCGCCGAAACCTCGGCCCGCAGCAGCGGGGCGAACCCCAGCGCCAGGACCGCCGCGCGCACCGCCGATGCCGGCCGCCGGCGCGCCCACCCGTAGGGTTTCCGACCGGCCTGCGGCGCGTCGACCCCGACGGGACGGGGCGGGGCATCGCCCCAGCGCCAACCCCGGGCCATGATGCGCAGATCCCGGCGCAGGCCCACGGCTCAACGCACCTCCGCCAGCACCAGCGGCGGACACTTGAGCGCGGTGATGCGGGGCGAGCCCCCGACGGTGCCGGAAGCGATCTCGAGGGCGTCCTCCAGGGTACTGGCGCAACGGAACCCGAGGCGAGCCGCGGTGGCACGGTCGCCGCCCACGAACACCACGTCTCCGAGGTGGTCCATCGCGTGGGCCGCCCAGTACCACATGTAGAAGGGATGGACCCCGTGGTAGGCGTGCGACGTGCGGTACAGGTGCACGTACCACGGATCGGTGGCGAACTGCTCCTCGTACTTGCCCTCGATCACCGCCGGGTCGGTGGTCTCGGCCAACACCTCCTCGAAGAAGTCGATGTACGAGGGGTGATGCACCTGGTGGAAGTGCCGGTAGAGCGGGTGGAACATGATCATCACCCCGCCTCGCCTGACAAGCGGCTTGCCCCGGTACATGTTGAAGAAGTAGCCGAGTCCCTGACACACGACCAGGATCGGGTTCATCACCGAGTTGACGTTGTAGGGACCCAGGTAGGGGATGCCGGCGATCAGGATGTCCGCTTGCCCTTCGACCTCGACGAGCTGCTGGCGGTGCACGTTGGCGAGCGTGCGCTCGTGGACCGCCGCGGTGGATCCGGCGTTGATCCCGGTGACCTCGTAGGGCGCCCGGATGCGCTGGAACAGGGCGCGCTTGAGCTCGACCGGCATCCGCCCGGTCGCTTGCTTGAGCGCCAGCAGGGTCGCCTGGTCGCGTGCCGACCACTCCCATTCGCGGCGCTGGAGGACCTCGTAGGGGGCCGGAAAGGAGCGGCTGTTCAGGGTCGTCTCGATCGTGAAGATGCGCACGTGACCGCCCAGCAGCCGGCCCATGCGCTCGCACGACGCGTGCAGCGCGCTCGAGGGCGGATCCATGTACGAGCGCGAGTGCATCATCGTGTGCACGTTGTGGTGCGAGCGCAGGCTGCGGTACGACGCGAGGCCCACCGGCACGCTCTTGTGCCCGCCGTCCATCGCCACGAGGTTGATGTTCACGTAGACCAGCAGATCGCTCTCGGCCGCGCGGCGCGACACCTCGACGTCCTCGTTGTGCTCGGTGCGCCCGATGTAGACGAGGCCTTCGGGATCCTCGGCGTCGTGGTTGCGCAGGTGGTCGGGCCAGAAGGAGCGGAACACGCGCTCGCCCACCACGTGGCGGATCTCGTGCGCGGTCATCCTGCGGTGCAGGGAGTTGGCGACGATCAGCTCGACGTCGTCGACCCCGGCCGCGGCGGCGTGCTCGAGCACGTGTTCGATCACGCGACCCCGGATGTCGGGCGCCCGCATCGGAGGCAACGGCAGGGACAGGTCGTCGAACGCAATCGTCAAGCGCATGCCCGGGCGCAACAGGGCATCCAGCGGCTCGCTGTCGCAGGGCTCGCTCAGCGCCCGCTCGATCGCGCCGTCGACGTCGGCGAGGCCCGGCAGCGGATCGGGGGGATACACGACCCGGCTGCCCTCGGGCAGCTGCTGCAGGGTGAAGCCTTCACCGGCGTGGAACAGCAGCGGCGGCGTACGCCGGTCCACCTCGAGAACGAACCCTGGTCGAGTCACGTCTCGCTCCCTCGCATCCCGAACACCACCTTCACCATGCCGTTGCGGCCGGCCGCGGACGCCAGCGACACGGCCTGTTCCCAATCCTCGAGGCGCAGCGGCGGCGCAACGAGGTCGCCGATGCCGAGCTCGGCCCCCAGCTCCAGCGCCGCTGGGATGCACCCGCCGGTCGAGTAGGCGCCGGTGACCTCGATCTCACGGAACCACGCCGGCGTGAGGTCGACCCGGCCCCCAGGCATCGCCGCCAGCACGACGCGCCCGCCGCCGCGCACCAAACGCAGGGCAAGCTCCAGCGAGTCCTGCGAGCCGCCGCAGTCGAAGACGACGTCGGCACCGCCGAGCAGGTAAGGCTCGGATCGCTCGGGACGCACGATGAAGGCGCGCGTCGCCCGCCTCACGGCCTCGAGCGCGCCCGACCCGGGCACCACCTGGGTGGCACCGAGGCGCCGGGCGAACGCCGCCTGGTGCGGATGGCGGGCGACGGCGATCAGGCGCTGGGGACGCGCCGAGCGCGCGGCCGCGGCCACGGTGAGCAGACCTATCGTGCCGGCGCCGACGACCACGACGGTGGCGTCGGCGGGGATCTGGGCGCGCTCCACGGCGTGCAACGCGCAGGCGAAGGGCTCGGCCAGCACCGCGACGTCGTCGCCGACGTCGTCCGGGACCGGGTGCAGCTGGGACGCATGTGCCACCAGGCAGCCCGACCAGCCGCCGCCGGTATCGCTGCAGAAGCCGGTCTGCAGGCCGGGAGCGAGATGGCCGGCACCGACCCGCTCGCACAGGTGCGGCCGGCCCCCGGCACAGGCTCGGCACGGCGGCTCCACCGCGCGCGCTGTGCAGGTCAGCGGTGGGTCCACCACCACCCGCCGGCCGACGCGCAGATCGCCGACGTCGTCGGCCAGACGCCCGACGACCTCGTGGCCGGGCACGAACGGGAACGACACCAACCCCGCGAGGTAGAGGCTCGCCCGGCCGGACAGGGTGGCGACGTCGGAGCCGCAGATCCCCGCGAGCACGGGTCTGACCCTCGCCCAACCGGGGGCCGGGGGCGTCGGTGACGGCACGCCCACGAGGCGCAGCGGGGCAAGGATGCGCGCCGGCAATCTCCCGGAGGACATTCGCCCGGCTGCGTACCTCAAGGGCGAGCGGTGCATCTGCAGCGCGAGCATCAGCGTTCCGGCCCCGCTGCGAGCAGACGCGGCGTCCCCGGCTCGAGCGCCCAGTCCTCCATCGGCCAACGCCGCCGGCGCGCCACGCGCATCAGCTCGACGTCGGGGTTGACCGCCACCGGATGCCCGACCGCCTCGAGCAGAGGCAGATCGCTCAGCGAATCCGCGTAGGCGTAGCTGCGGGTGAGATCGGCGTCCCAGGCGCGCGCCAGGTCGGCGAGCCATGCCGCCCGGGCCTCGGCGACCAGCGGCGAGGCTTCGATCTCGCCGGTGAAGGCGCCGTCGCGCTCTACCAGGCGGGTCGCCACCACTTCGTCGGCGAGCCCTCGCAAGGGCTCGACGATGAGATCGATCGCCCCGGTGACGAACACGACGCGGTGACCGGCCCGGCGGTGGCGGCGGGCGCGCCGCACCGCTTCGGGGGCGAGGCGGCGCAGCAGCAGATCGTGCACCGAGCCGCGGGCGAGCCGGCGGGCGGCTTCGACCCGCACGCCGCGATAGCGGCGGTAGAAGGCCCGTAGGAAATCGCCGCGGTCCGCTCGCTCCCGGCGCGCCAGCCCCGGAGCGGCGAGCGCGAGGCGGCCGATCGCGCGTCCGGCGCGCGCTTCGCCCGAAGCCAGACACAGCCACAGGAAGGTCTCGATCACGTTGGTATGGACCACGGTGCCCTCGACATCGAACACCGCGAGCACGGGGCGGGGGCCGGCGTCCTCGATCCGCACCCGGCGCCGGCGCCGCGGTGCCGCCGACACCCGCCGCAGTGGGGCGCTGATGCGCGGCAGATGCACCTCGAGCATGTAGTGGTCCCAGTCGATCTCGGTGGGATCGAAGGGGAAGTCGATACGGTCCCGCTCGGGGAGCGACCCGTAGAGGGCGCGGCAGGCGTCGTCGGTGTAGATCACCTCGGCGTCGACGTAGCTCGCGTACAGGCGCATGTAGCGCGCCAGGAGATCGAGCCGGTCCTTGAAGGCGTCGACTCGCTCCGCCGCCGCCCGGGCCCGGGGTCCGCGGCCGCGGGACAGGACGCGCGCCGCGGCCTCGCTCCCGGCCAGCGCCAGGTTGAGGCGATGT